>DBFAHJ010000169.1:0-6043 GCA_048227095.1 Collinsella aerofaciens
CGTGGTGCTCATCAAAAAGTCGAGGTGGAACAGCTCGACGAGCGCAATGAGCATGCCCCAGTCGATGCCAAAGGAGATAAGACCCACGACGGCAAACTTGAGGAACTGCTTGGTATGAGGTTGTGCCAGCGCCTTGCGCACGTAATCACATCCAATGCGTTGATGAATCGAGCAGAGGATACTTTAGAGCTTTTACAAGGGAAACGTAAGGTCTTTGCCAAGAACTATATGAACTCGCCAAATTTTCAAGAGCTAATCCGCAAACGTTGAAAATTTGCCCGTAAACGAGCGACACCCACGGACGATACTGCGCTGAGTGCGCGTCGTCCGTGGGCGCCGTAATGCTACAGGGGTTTCGAGCTATTTTGTCTCGTCGCCCTCCAGGAAGATTTTTCGGGTCACAAAGTTGTAGACCATGACAAGCGCGGTGGCACAGATCTTGGCGATATTGGCCTCGAGTCCCAGGCCGGCGTTGAGCGCCAGCACGATGCCATCGTTGAGCACCAAACCGATCACGGACAGCACGACAAAGATGATGAACTCGCGGCGGCGGCTCATGCCTTCCTTGTGCGCAAACACGTATTTCATGCTTGCGAGGTAGTTAAAGATGAGTGAGATGATAAAGCCGCTGGTGTTGGCGATTAGGATGTTGAGGCCCAGACCGTAGTGGAGCAGATTCATAATGCCAAAGTCGATAACCGTGGCAATGACACCGACGACGCCAAATTTCATAATCTGCGCAAGGAGCTTTTGCATGGTACCTGCCTTAAGCTGGCGCCGAAGCGCCGCGGGGATGACAAACTTAGCAAGTTTAGCCAATCCCCGCGGGTGGTGCTAGGCGCGCTCCTCGATAGCACCGTTTCTATATGCATCGAGCAGCTGGCGCAGGTCCTGGATCTGGCTGCGAATCTTGGCGCCAGTATCGGTGTCGCTCACCATGCGGCGACGGTCTGCTTGGTCAAAACGGTTGGTCTCGCTCTCGATGTCCACGTTGCGCGTGAGTGCCTCGGCAACCGTCGTAAAGGCCCGGTGCGACTTGAGGCGGCAGCCGCGCGAGCTCGAGATGAGCGTATAGCCGGCGATACCCGTCTTGGGATGGTAAGCGCGGCAGAAGCCGCCATCGATGACCAGTAGCTTGCCCTCGGCGCGGATGGGCTGCTCACCCTTGGTGGTTTTAACGGGCGTGTGGCCGTTGATGATGTGGCCGGTCGGCGAGCATGCCATGGCCGCGACGCCAAACTCGCGCATGATGTCATCGCAGACCGAGGGCGACTTGGTAAGCGTAAAGTACGGGTCCATCGGCTCGACCCAGGTGCTCTTATCGGCGATATAGGCGCGCTCAAAGGTACGCACCAGGCGTCCGCTGGCGGGTGAGTTAAAGCCAATCCACAGGTACCACATCCAGTCGAGGGCGTCGCGGTCGCCCACGCGCCAGGCGCGGCGGGCGATGTGGTCGCAAAAATCGAGATAATCGCGCCCGGCGTGCCAGGTGCCCAGACAGTTCATGCTGCTAAAGGTGCCGTCTTCGTTGAGCGGAACGCAGCCGTGGAAGAGCAGGTTGCCGTTGGCGACCTTGTACATCGAGCCGTGGGAATAGAGGAAATCGATATGGCGATGCAGGTGATCGGCGGTGACAAACTCGGACACGAGCTTGTCGATGATGTGCTGCTCCTGGGGCGTGAGCGTATAGGGGTCTGCCGGGTCGACGGTAGGGAAGTCGTTGGTCGTGAGCGGCCACACGCTGCCGTCGGCGAGCGTGACCGTGCCGGTGTCGTGGTCAATCTTGTCGAGCAGCAGGCGGTCGGTCATGTCGAACTCGGGGTGACGCTGGATAATCTGGCCCTCAAGCTTAAAGAGCAGCACGTTGATGGCCTTGATCAGCGGGGTGATGGACTCACCGGCGGTATAGGTGGCGTCTGCGAAGGCGACAAGCTCACGCAGCGAGATGCCGTAGTCGTTCTCGAGGATCTCGTAATTGTCGTAACGCAGGTTGTTGCGCAGCACCGTGGCGATGCATGCAGGCTCACCGGCCGCAGCGCCCATCCACAGCAGGTCGTGGTTGCCCCACTGGATGTCGAGCGAATGATAGGTGAGCAGGCGGTCCATAATCTTGGCAGCGCCGCCGCCACGGTCGAAGATATCGCCCACCAGGTGCAGGTGGTCGACGGCCAGGCGCTTGATGAGCGAAGCGAGCGACTCGATAAAGTCGTCGGCGCTGGCGGTCTCCAGGATGGACTCCACGATGCGCTCGTGATAGCGCACGCGATAGTTGTTCTCGTCCGGGTGCGTGTGCAACAACTCGTCGATGATATAGGCGTAGTCGCGCGGGATGGCCTTACGCACCTTGGAGCGCGTGTAGCGGCTTGAAAGCGAGCGAGCGACCATGATGAGCTGGTCAAGCATCGTCTTGTACCAAGTTGGCGAGTCCTCGCGCTGTCTGCGGACCAGCTCAATCTTCTCGCGCGGGTAGTAAATGAGCGTGCACAGCTCGCCCTTTTCGTCAAAGGAGAGCGTGTCGCCAAAAATCTCGTCGACATGCTCGCGCACGACGCCCGAGCAGTTGTTGAGGATGTGCATAAAGGCTTCGTACTCGCCGTGCACGTCGCTCATAAAATGCTCGGTGCCCTTGGGTAGGTTGAGGATGGCCGAGAGGTTGATAATCTCGGTAAATGCGGATTGTTCGGTGGGGAACTGTCTCGACAGCAGGCGCAGATACTTGAAGTCTTGCGGGTTGCGACCGAATGCGACCATGAAACACCTTCCGATGGGGCTGGTAAAACTGATAAACGGCGTCAAACGTTTATCAGTATGCGCCGCTTTTGTTTCGATTTTGCGCCAGCGGCTGAATTGTCGGCTGAACGGTTTGGTAAATCGATTTAGTTGAGGTAGATATGGCGGTTGAGTGGAGACGACAGAGGGTGTTTTCTCAGATATTTATGCGTGGGGTCGGTGGAGACGATGGTGGTAAAGATGTTCGCTATTTTTGGTTCGATTTGGTAAATAGTGGACATATGTACCGTATGTAGGCTCACTGTGCGATAATTTGCGCAGCAATACGTAAGGAGCCTCATATGAGTGATTTTGTCCTGACCTGTGAATCTGCCGCCGACCGAACTCGGGAGTTCTTTGACTCGCGCAATATTCCTGTCGCGTATTTTCATTACGAGATCGACGATGTTGTCTATACGGACGATCTGTATCAGTCGATTACGCCGGACAAGTTTTTTGCCCAGATTGCCGCGGGCGCCATGCCCAAGACGTCTCAGGTGAGCGTGGGTGAGTACGAGGAGTTTTGGGAGCCGTTTGTTGCCGAGGGTAAAGACGTGCTGCACCTGACGTTGTCGTCGGGTATTTCGGGCACGTATGGATCGGCCTGCGTCGCGGCGCAGATGCTTGCGGATCGCTATCCCGAGGGCGGCAAGGTGCGCGTCATCGATTCGCTGGCGGCGTCTTCGGGCTTTGGCCTGTTGCTGGAATATGCCGCCGACGTGCGCGATAGCGGGGCTTCACTCGACGAGACGGCTGCCTGGATCGAGGAGCACAAACTCAACCTGCACCACTGGTTCTTCTCGACCGATCTGTCGAGCTACCTACGAGGCGGTCGCATTTCGGCTGCGAGCGCGATCATCGGCACGGCGCTTAAGATTTGCCCGCTTATGACGGTCGATTGCGAAGGTGGGCTGTCGCCACGTGAGAAAATTCGCACTAAGAAGCGAGCGATTTCCGAGATGGCTAAGACCATGATGGCACACGTGCAGGACGATGCGGATTATTCGGGTAAGTGCATCATGTCGCACTCGGCGTGCCGCGAGGATGCCGAGGCAGTTGCGGCGCTGATTGAGGAACAGGTTCCGCAGCTTAAAGGCAAGATTGAGATCAATGACATCGGTACTCTGATTGGCTCGCATACCGGACCTGGTACGGTGGCGCTCTTCTTTATGGGCGACAAGCGCGTGGATTAATTTGCCCCATCACGTCGCTGCATGTTTGTTCAAGCGAAAACGGCCCGCCTCACGTTTGTGGGGCGGGCCTTGCTGTTGCGGCTAGCGTTTCTTTCCGCGGAAGAAGAAGCCGTGCAGTGATGGCTTGAGGCCGCGATTGGCGCGATGCTCCTCGACGCGCTCGTGGATCGAAGCGACGCGCTCGATGACTTCGTCGGGAATCGGCACGTCGGGATTCATGTTCTCGACTTGGCTGACCTCGGCGGCGGCGACCTGGTCGATAATGGGCACATCGTCGCGCGAGATGACAGGTGTGGCGTCTTCCTTCATCTTGCGATAACGCTGCATCATGTCGGTCTGTAGCTGCTGGGCCGAAGGCGGCGTCCAGATGATGGCGTTGGCTCCGGCGGCGATGGTTTCACGGATGCTCTCGGGCGTCTTGCCGCCCGGTGCGATGAGCGGCAGGTTGGGATAGTGCTCGCGCAGCTCGCGTAGGACCTGGGGCGTGTTCTTGCCGGCGGCGATGTTGAGAATCTTGGCTCCGGCGCGCACCTTGGCGTGAGCATCGTCGTCGCAGCGAACGACCGTGGCGATGACGGGGATGTCGGCGATGTTGGTGATGTGCTCGACCATCTCGGCAGTGGCGGGGGAGTTGACCACGCAGCCCGCCGCGCCCTGCATCTCGGAGACGGCTGCCATCTGCACGGAGCGCTTACCGGTCGTAGTTCCGCCGCCCACGCCTACAAAGACCGGGCACTCGGCGACGGTCAGCAGCGCTTGCGTAATGGCGGGCTGCGGCGTGAAAGGGTAGACCGCAAAAACGGCATCGGCGTTGGAGTTGCGGATAACCGCGACATCGGTGGTGTAAATGAGCGACTTGATGCGGCGGCCGAAGAGCGTGAAGCCGCTGGCCTCCTCGATCTCGTCGGGCATGCGAAGAGCAGCCTTGCGCAGACGTCCGTCGATGGGCAGGGGCTCCATGGGGAGCAGTCCGTTGGGGGTCACGGCTACCTGGGGCTCGGTGAACTCGTCTGCGAGCTCGACCTCGGAGAAATCGACCGAGGCGACGATGTCCTCGTGAACCTCGGCGGGTACATCGATGGGAGCTTGGTCGTTTGCCGCGGCAGGCGTGTCGAAGGAGCTGGTGCCGACAAAGGCGTCGACGCGTTCGTTTAGGTCGTTGAGGGTATCCATGGAGGCTCGATTCTATGCGATGGTGGCCGGCGCGATGCAGCCGGAATTGCGAATGCTAAATCGTTTGACGAGTTGATTTTTCCCCGCCGCACCATCCGTTAGACCGAAGGGCGGGAGAACGTGAAGGAGCTGTGGTGGCGAGGATCGAGGTGCTATCTTGAAAGTCCCGTTTAAAAGAGAGGTGACGCGGTATGGAATTGACAGCAATGTTTGGCTCGATTGGCCTGTGCGTGGGCGCAATCGTTGCCGCCGCGGTCATCTACTTTGTGGTCACGGCCATTAAGGGCAAAAGGGCCGAACGCAAGGAGCGCGCGATGCTTAAACAGCATCGCGACCAGCAGGGCAAACGCGCACAGAGATAGCTTGTTGAGTTTTTGATCCGTGCGCTAGCTGCGTTTTCGGATCAGGGCAATGTAGAAGCCCTCAAAATCGCGGCTAGGCGGAATGGTCAGCGTGCCGGGCATACCGTTGGCGATGGCCGAGACATGGCCGGCGGCGATGGCCTCGGTGAGGGCGTTGCACTCGATATGCGGCTCCTCGCCGGCATCCTGGGCGCGACGCGCTTCACTTTCGCTCGGTGTGCCGTCGAGGGGGATAAGCTCGCAATCCATGTGCTTGTCGAGGGCCTCTTGCAGGGCGTCCTCGTTTTCCTGCGGCATGATCGAACAGGTGGAATAGACGAGCGTGCCGCCCGGTTTGAGGGCTCCCATGGCGCGGTCCAGAAGCGCGCGCTGCGAGCGGGCGCACTTGACGAGCAGCTGCTCGGTGAGGCCGCGCAGGCTTTTCTCGTTGCCACTGATGACGGTGCCCGTGCCGGTGCAGGGAGCGTCGAGCAGGATGCGGTCAAAGCGGAAGAACTCGTCGAGCTCGCGTGCGTCGATGCGCATGACGGGCACGTTTTTGGCACC
>DBFAHJ010000170.1:0-10485 GCA_048227095.1 Collinsella aerofaciens
CGCTCGTGCGACAACGTTGTCGGCGCCCCCAGCGGAACGCCAGCGATGCTGAGAGAAGTCGGCCACGGCTCATAGTGCATGGTGCAGGTGTAGGTCCTAAACGTACCGGATAGGGAGAGCAGGCCACCATCCGATGCCTCCGCGCCTTGCTCGCTCGACACTTCGATCCGCAAGTCATAGCCTTCCATGGCATTCAGAATTTGAGTCTGAACCGTCGCCGAGGCATCGGCAGAGCTTTCGTCGCCCTCCCCCTCCGACGCCACGGCGTGCGCCAACACGATGTCGGGCACCACGCGGTCGAAGCGCGCGACAGCGCTGGCAAAGACCATGACGTTGTACACGATGAGTGCCAGCACCAGCAAAACGGGCGTAACCACTGCCATCTCCACCGTCGCTTGGGCGCGCTCCTCGCGCAGACGCATGCGGATACTCATTACGACCCACCGCCCAGAGCGCCAACCAGCGTGGCGACATCGACGGTGAGCGGGATGGAGCCGCCGCCGGGCAAAGGAATCTCCGCAAGTGTGAACACCGTACCGCTAATGGTGCGTTCGACTTGATATTCCAATGCCTCGCAAAGCGCCTTGGGATCGGTCACGCCCAACGGAATACTTCGCAGTTTGTCTTGCGCTTGAGAGAGACCCGCAATGTCAGACCCCGGACTCTTAATGACGTTGGCGGAATCGGTCAGCACCGGCTTTCGCAGGCGCAAGTCGCACGGCTCCAGGCCCAACGCCGCCACGGACGCCGAAACGGTATCGCCGAGCCACGATGCGATGGAGCCCAACGCGCCGCTGCCCCCTCCCAGGCCCTTAATCATCTCGTCCATAAGTTCGTCGGCCGAACCTTGGATGTCTCCGTATCCCACAAGCAGCCGTCCCCAAACATCCATGACGCCATCGAGTACGCCGGCAACGCCGCCCGAGCGTTCCTTCAATGTCGAGAAAAATCGCGAAAGCACGTTGTTTTGCGCCGTCGTCTCATCGGGCGCCAGCACCGCGGCAGAAATAGCACCGCGATCGCCAAGCCTGACTGCCGTGTTAAACGAAGAGTTGAGCTCATCGGGGCTCGAGATGGCACCCGAAGCCGCAAAGGCAACCACGCCGTTGCGACCGGGCGGAGCGATACGCGGACGCTTGCCCGAAAGCGCTTTAATGGCCTGGTCAAAAGCATTGCCCGCACGGTCGGCCTCATCCTCGGTCTGACGCTCAAGTTCGAGTTCTTTGTTGCGGCAGTCGACGTAGTCTTCCAGAGCCTCTTTGAACTTGTCAAAGTGGTACTCGAAGCCGTTTTCGATGAACGATGGCGGCATGAGGGCGCTTCCAAGCGTAACCACGCCGAAGCCGCACGCTTCGCATGTATCACGACCATCATAATCAGCAACAGATGCCAGCCCACTCGGAGTCCCTTTCTGATAGACGGGGCATTCGACTCCATAATGCAGGTATGTTCTGCCGTCGTTGTTGCTTACAGGCCATGCGGCATCGGTGTAAAGTTCGGTCGGCCGCACCTCGTTTGGGACACGCGGCAATAGTGGGATATAGGCAGAAAACCGTTCGCCATCATCTTTTATGTATGCTCGATCGACCTCTTCAATCGCATAGGCATAGAACGCTTTTCGAGCGGCTGACTGCGCTTTCATCTCGACGCTCGATCCCTGAGGTTTTTCATTCGCCAAGCGCTGTCGGTAATAGGTTTTCGCGCGATCGAGCGCTATTTGCGGCTCCCATGTGATGCTCGACTTTTCATGACGGTTCTGGCTGTCAGATAGTTCTGCTAGTTTTTTCGCACGCTCCCACATACACGAGTACTTGCCAATCGAACTCTCGTCCGACCCGCCACAATCCGCCAGCCAAGCGCGCTCTTTAGCCTTCGCCGTGTCCTCAGAAGCCTTCCGCAGCTCCTCGGCCGCACGCTCTAAATCATCCGATGTGTCTTTAATGGCATCGGTCGAGATCTCGGACCCCTCGAGCGCAGCGAAGTCCGACTCGGATGTCCTGGGCACGGCAAGCGCCGTACCGGTATAGGTCACATTATCGGTATCCTGCGCCGAGACCGCCTGCGTGGCACGCGCGGCGATCAGATACGGCAGAGCCGTCTCGATTTTCTGTAAGCCTTCCGATGCGCTTTTGGCAAACTTGTTGCGCGTTTTAATAATCTCAATCCCGGTGTCGACCATATTGCCGGCAACTGGTTCGGCGCCCGGGATGAGGATGGCGACCAGGCCCGTCCCGATCGCGGCAAACCCCGCCAGGCCCAAACTCAAAATGCTCGCATCCACCACCGTGGCAGCCGTGTGATAGGACGACACCACATTGGCGCCTGCCAGCGCGCCGCTATCGGCAGCCACCTGGGTGTCCCCCGCGCGCGACATGCTCCATATCGCCGCCGTCGACGAAAACAGCAGCGTGAGCACCACCAAGATGACCACCGCAGAGGAAAGCGTGGTGTAGGCACCGTCTTCGATAAACAGGTCGATACCGGCTCGACCCATAAAGCCGCCTCGCTTGCGATGGCAGCTCGGACGGCGCGTCAAAACGCGTCTAGACCAGAAACGCTTAATCCCATGCAGCAATCCACGAATCATAATCTCCCTCCAGCCATTCGGGACGTGATTGATACGAGACATCGACCTTGAGCTCAACGTAGCCGCCCTCGGCGGTACCACCCATAACCTGCGCAAACGCACCGATCACAGGCAACGGCTTGACCTCGCCGGAAACGGACACGGACGAGACGCCGCCCGCATCGGCCCGGCTAAGCTCGACATCCCACGACAACGGCCCGCCGGCATGAAAGATCGAAACGTTGGGCACTGCGGCAAGCCGGCGGAGGGTGAACTCCTTAAGATCGTCGTCCTCCGCCGTCGTCGTGGTCATGAGCCGCGCGGTCTCGGCGGCGGCAGACTCCATGACCGCGCGCGTATAAAGCAGGCACACCGGTTGCAGTGCGAGAAGGATGAGCGTCAGAAACGTCGGCAGCAAAAAAGCGGCCTCGACCGTAGACTGCGCCCGGTCCTCGCGCGCGATATCAATACAACGCGATGTCCTTAGCGCCCGCAGCGGCGTCGATAACCGACGTCGAGGCAACGCCATGGGATGCCGCCCGCTCAACCAGCGCCGCCAAGCGTCCATCGGTGCCAGCACGCCAAAGTCCCACAATCGCCAGCACGATCGATAACAGCGCCACCGTGACGATGGCGTATTCGACCGTCGCCTGGGCAGATTCCTCACGCAGAATGCCATGCATTTCACGATCCCTCCTTTGAGCTTATTGTTTGCGGGACCAGACGCACGGCGCGCAGACGACACGAAGCATCGCCAGCATCCGCGGCAACCGTCACCATATCGACCCAGCCGCGCCCATCGCGCACGATGGCGCCCCATACGTTGCCCTTAATATCGAGATAGCCGCTCAGGGCGAGCTGGGCCGTTGGCACCTCGCGGTAGGCGCGTAACATATCCGCCGCTGCCTCGGTCATCGGTCGGTCCTCGGACCATGCAAGCCGGACCGCAATCGCGTTGTCCTCAGGTGAATCCGTCGCAGTGCCAGACCGCTTGTCGAGCGTCCGCAGAAAGGTTTGCGCCGTGACAGCGACATCCGAATCGTCCGCATCTCGCATCTCATCTTTTTGAGACGCCACCGCCGAATCTGAGCCCGAATCGAAGGCGGCCCCAGGACGCTGCTGCCGCGCGGCGTTAAGCCCCCAAAGCACCGCCGCTATCGCCACGGTCAGGCAAGCAAACACCAGCAGCACCCCGATGGGGCGCTCGCCCTCTACAGGCTGTTGATGCCCTCGCTGATAGCGTTCCATAGATCTTGGACCTTGCCCTTAAATGCGACAATGGCAATGATGGCGATCACCACGAGCACGCCGACCAAGATGGCGTATTCGGTGGTGCCCTGCGCACTCTCCTCCTGCAGTAGCTCCCCGGCATGCTGGCGAGCGCGAATTGACTGGCAAACAGCCCAGCTCCAGACCTTGCCAGCAACGTCAGTCATCGTGTTCATGTATTCCTCCCTACATCATCCCGCCTGCTCCCAACAGCGGGCCCAATATGGACAGAAGCAACGCCGGCAAGATGAGTGTGCCGGTGGGAATCAGCAGCTTGACGGGCGCACGCTCGATCTCGCGCTCGACCGCGGCGCGATGAGCCGCACGGATCTCGCGACTTTGAGCGGCCAGTGTCTCGGCAAGTGGGGCACCCAGGGCGAGCGCCTGTCCCACCGTGATGGCAAAGGTCTCGAGCGCTCGCACGTCCAGGTCGCGCGCGGCGGCCAACAACTCGTCCTCACGCGTGCCCACGCCCACCTGCCACGCCATGCAGGCCCGCTCAAGTCGAAGAGCCAGCACTGACCGGCGGTTGGCGCAGAAAATCTCAAGCGCCGCATCAAACGAAAGACCGGCCGAAAGACCCAAGCGCACAACATCGATCATCTCGGACACTTCGCCGAGCGACACTCGCGCCGGGCCGCCCGCTCCAACCGCGCCCTTCATTCGCGCGGTCAGAGCATCGACCACCGAGCGACCCGCGGCAGCGACCAGCACCGCCTCGCGCTTGCAGGCCTCTGCGATCTTGCGTGCATCCGCCCGATCCAAACCCGTCGCGACAAATACACTCAGAGCGCACAGGCAAGCCGCAACTGCAACCGGGGCGCTCATAGCTCCACCCGCATAATGCGCCTGATAACCACCAGGGCAACGGCGTTGAGGGCAAGACCCAGCACCACAGCGCCCGCGCCGGCAGGCGTCGCAAGACCGCGACGAAAATCTGCCGAAAGCAGCGCCAACACCGCGCACATGCCCGTCGGCATCGCCGCGACCATATGCGCAGACATGCGGGCCTGCGACGTCTTAACATCTAGGCGGCGCTTGAGCTCAATGCGCTCCCCCACCATGCTCGACGCCTCGGACAGTAAGTCGGCAAGCGGAGCGCCGGTGCGCTGTGACACCTTAAGCGCCAAGGTCACAAGCGAAAGACCGGGGGCGTCGATGCGCACGAGCAAGTCATCGAGCGCGTCGGTCGCCGAGATGCCGCAATCGATCGCCGCCGCCACCCGCAAAAACTCGGTATGCACCGGTTCTTGCGCATGAGCGCCCACAAAGCGCATGCCCTGAGCCAGCGAATGTCCCGAGGCAAGCGACATGGAAAGTGCGGTAAACGCCTCGGGCATGGCCTCTTCTGCATCGTGTTGCTCGCGCCGGCTCTCAAAGCCATCCCGAGCGGCGCCAACGGCAATCGGAGCAACAAGTCCCAAGGCAAATCCGAGGGGCGATAACGACACCATCGTTAGTAAAATGCAGCAGACACCGCTCGAGAGCAGCAGAAACGCCAAACGCCCCGAAGCATCTTCGATCACGAGGCCAAGGCGATGCGCCGGAGCCAGCGATGCCCACGAACGGGCGATCTTTTTCAGCAGATCGTTTTCCACCAGCTCACGCGGCAGTTTCTCTGCCACCGTCTCGAGCGCCTGACGCGCCAGCTCCGCCGGCGGCACCTGCGGCACACGAGGTTCCGCCCCGCACGCCGTCGCGACAGAAAACCCTGCCAAACCCCCTACGACGAGGGGCACAGCGACCTCCATTCGTCCACCTCCTCTTGTGTGAGCGTCCCCGACCGCAGGCCTTCTGCGATAAACGGCGGCTCGCGGTCAAGCGTCCAGGTGCGCTCGGCGGCATCGAAAGTCACATAGCGCTCGAGCTCTACGCCGCCCGACGCGGCGCGACGCACCCCCGAATACGAGGAGACGAAGCGCCTGCCATCGGCGTGGCGCTCGGACATCACGATGCCGTCGAGCGCCATGGCAATCTGCTCCTCGATGAGCTCGCTCGGCAGATCGATGCCATAACGTGCAAGCAACGTCAGACGCACCACGGTCTCCTGTTCTGAGCCCGCATGAAGTGTGGTGAGCGACCCGTCGTGGCCCGTATTCATGGCCTGCAACATGTCGCAGCACTCAGCACCGCGCACCTCACCCACCACGATGCGGTCGGGGCGCATGCGCAGGGCATTGGTCACCAGGTCGCGGATCGTCACCGCGCCCTCGCCCTCAATTGAAGCCTCGCGCGCCTCTAGACGCACCACGTGTGGATGATGCGCAAACTTGAGCTCGGCAGAGTCCTCGATCGTCACGATGCGCTCGCCGGTGGAAATCTCGCATGACAACGCGTTGAGCAGGGTGGTCTTACCAGATCCCGTGCCTCCCGCAACCGCCAGGTCCTGTCTCAGCGACACCGCGCATGACAGCAGCTGCGCATACCAAAGCGGCAGCGACCCCAGCCCCACAAGCTCGTCCAGCGAGCAGATGCGGTCCGAGAACTTTCGGATGGTGAGAATCGGTCCGTCAATCGCCACAGGCGGAATCACCGCGTTGACGCGATAGCCCGTTTTGAGGCGGGCGTTGACGATGGGGCTGCGCTCGTCGATACGGCGGCCAAGTGGCGAGATGATGCGGTCGATAAGCACACGGATCTGCTCATCATCCTCAAACGCATGCTCGATGGGGTACAAGACGCCGCCGCGTTCAAAGAAGGCCGAGCGGCAGCCGTTGATCATGATCTCGGTAACGGTGTCGTCCTCGATGAGCGGCTGCAACGGCCCCAAGCCCACCACGTCATCCAAAATCTCGTCGATGATGGTCTCGCGCTCGGGCGTCGCGAGATCGGTCGGCTCCTCAACATTGAGCGCCGCCTCCACCGCGGGACGCAATTCCGAGCGGGCAAGTACCGGGTCGATATAGGCGCTGATACGCGCCACTTCGTCGTAACCCATGCGGTCCATCACGGCGCGCTTGGTGCGTCGTTTCACCGCGCGGCGACGCCCCGCATCTACAGGCGCTGCCCCCGCTGCAGCGCCGGCAGCCTTAATCCTCGTTTGCAGGCTCATCGCTGATCACCCTCGCGCGACCAGGGAAGGCGGATACGCGGGCGTTCGGTGCACGTTGCACGGTCGGCGACCATATCGCTCCAAGGGCCGACGGCGCACCCCAGTTCCACGAGCATCTCGCGCGTGGCCTCGCGCACGCTGGTCGCAAAAGCGCTGGTCTGCCCCACTGCCTCATCAGCGCGCCCAAACGCCATGAGCGCGGCGAGATCCTGCCCGCCATCGGCGATACGAATCTTGGAGCTCAACGCACAGGCAATCTCAAAGCGCATGGCGACGTCCTCGTCTGCCCCGCGCGCACCGAACCGGTTGAACACGGCGCTCATGCGCGTGCGCGGCACACCTACTCGACTTGCCAGTTCAATGACGCGCGACGCCGATGTCGCGGACGACACCGCAGCATCGCCAACGATCAGGCAGCGGTCGCTCGCCGCCACCGCAGCCGCCACGGCGTCGCCCCAAAAGACCGAGGTATCGATAAAGACTACGTCGGATTCGCGACGCAAAACATCAAGCAGTAGCTCCACCGGACGTGCCATGAGCTCGGCTTGCTCGGGCGCCGCAACGGGACCCCAGAGCGTAACGCCTGGCGCCACGCGCATCGATGTGGCTACGATATCCGGCTCGGTGAGCGCGCCCGCCGCCGCCGGCTCGATAAGTGCCGCCATATCGCGCGGAGCATCGACGCCTAACAAGTCGTAAAGGTTTCCAAACATCAGGTCCAGGTCGAGCACGGCGGCACGCAAGCCCAACAGCGACGATGTGTGTGCCATGGTGGCAACGATCGTCGACTTGCCGCAACCGCCCGAACCCGAAATGGCGCAGATGACCGGAGCTCGATGCTGCGGAGCGGCAGCGTCTGCCGGCGGCATCGGAGGCGGCGGGGCGGGCGTCGGCGACAGCGTCCCCGTCTCCCCCGCCGCAACCACACGCTGCGTCCAAGCCGGCATGGCAGCTTGTTCGGTCTGCAAGGCAGGCTCGTTCTGTGCAATCTGCTCATGCTGCATCAGCGACAACTCGCCGCACCCGGCAAAGCCCTCAACTTCGTCGAGTTCATCCGCCAGATTCACGCCGTGCACGTATCCCATATCTACAGCCGGGGAGTCGCCAGCATGCTGTGCCGGCCCTCCAGCGTCATCGTATACAAGGGGGTTCCGGGGGCGCCGACCATGCTCGGCTTCCGCTTTTCCATAATCATCAACACGCGGGCCTCTTGTAGCGCGAGGCGCCCCGGGTTCCCTATCAACAAAAGCATCGGGCTCAATCGTCATGCGCCGATCGGAATCAACCGCTCCCTCGCCCGCGCGCCCGTTGCCGCATATACTGTGCGCAGCGATGACCTCGGTCGCCCCCGCGCGAAACAGTCCCTCGATATCCGACGGATCGAGCGCTTCTATCAACACGACCACGCGACTCACGCGGCCTTCGGCCGTCAGGCGCGCAACAGTCTTGCGCACATCTTCGATATCAAACAGAGACGCCGCGATGATGGCAGCCCCGCGGCGCGACGGAAACGCCCGCGCCATGGAAACCAGCCCGTCCAGGTCACCCACGCGAAGCACCTGTGCACCCGCATCACGGCCCTCGACTTCCTGCTGCAACAGCCCGTAATCGCCGCACGCGCAGCACGCAAGCCAGATCGCCTTCATCACTCGTCGCCTCCGCTCTTTTTGCCGCGCGCCGTGGCGGGAATCGTCAAGCTGACCGTTCCCTTGCCCGAGGCTCCCAGCAGTTCCTTGACGTCTTCGGGGTCAGCCGCCAGCGTCACCCATTCGATCTTGCCCTCGCGCGTGGCACCGGAATTCTCACTGGTATCGATCACGTGCGCGCCGCACAGTCGATCGGTTACGCCATCTTTTTGCACGTACACGTCCACATAGCTGCCCACGCCCGTGGCACCGCCGACCGAGTGCTCGGCATCGACCGCCACCGAAACGGCGACCTTGCCCTTAGGCACCTCGAGCTTGTGGCTCTCGGCCTTGGTGTAGACATTGCAGATCACGGCGTTTTTGGGAATACGTGAAGTCGTCACGTCGCCGCGTACCTGGCGCAGCTCGGTCGCCGCGTCACGCGGCAGCAAACTCGTCAGCCATTCCTGGGTTATGACATTGGTCTCATCGAGGGTCTCGCCCACATCGATATCGCGCGCCGCGACGCATACCTCGACGCGATCGCCACCGTACTTGGCCAAGGTCTCAGCCTGGACCTGTTCGGCTTGCGAGCGGATCGACGAGCCGTAAACCATGCAGAGCAGAGCAGCGAGCACGCCCGCGACCAGACTGATGGCGATGCGCTTGCTCTTGTTCACGGCCGCTCCTCTCATGGCAGTGCCGGGCGAATGCCCGTACCACCATTGTCTGGGTGGTCAGAGTGCAAAGCGGCGCAATCGCGATCTTGGTTTTCGATGTCAAACCAATCGCTGACCAAAAGCTGACCAGCCCGTCAAGCTCGTGGCAAGGTTTTGGTCAGCACGTCAGCAAACTGCATGTTTCGAGGCTTTTCCGCAGCAAAAAAGCCGTCTCCCGAACAGTTGGGAGACGGTTGTCATAGGAAAAATCAATTACAGATGGACATCGGGATCGAGCATTTGAGCGCTCACGCGCATGGATGACGCCAGGTTTTGGAACGTTTCCAGACGCAGGCTGTCGATCTGCCCGGCGTCCTCGGCCTCGCGAACGGCGCAGCCCGGCTCATGGGTATGCGTGCAATCGCCAAACCGGCACGCGTGCGATGCCTCGACAATCTCGGGGAAGGCGCACGCCAGACCCCGCTCGTGACCCACGAGCGGTAGGCTGCGCAGGCCCGGGGCATCGGCGATCACGCCGGCGTCGCCCGGCAGCGCCACCATCACGCGCGCGACGGTAGTGTGACGGCCCTGGTCGTCGCGTTCGCGCACACCGCCGGTCGCCAACGTATCGTGGCCCAGCAGTGCATTGAGCAGCGTCGACTTGCCGGCACCCGACTCGCCCAGAATCATGGCGCAGCTCCCGGCAGGCACGCAGGCACGGACCTCGTCCAGGCCGCGGCCCTCGGCAGAAGACGTCACGATCACGCGCACGTCCGGGCCCACTAGGCGGCGCACGCGGTCCAGATCGCGCTCGAGCTCCTCGGCATCGCAGCGGTCAGCTTTGGTGAGCACCACCACCGGCTCGGCATCGCAGTCGAGCGCCAACACCAGCGAGCGCGCCACGCGGTCGAGCAGCACCTCACCGGCACCGAGCGCCTGCACGATTAGCACGCTATCCACGTTGGAGCAGAGCACCTGGCGCTCTCCACGGGCACGGCCGCGCCAACGCTCAAAGCTCGTACGGCGTGGCAGCACGCACTCAATCACGCCCATATCGTGCCCGGGAGCGCGGCGCACCGCCACACGGTCGCCCACGGCAGGCAGCAGGACCTCGTCCTCGCCGCGCGACTTGGCAAACCCCACGGCATGCTCGGCGCGGAAGGCGTCATCGGCAGTCGCCACCAGCGGAAACCCGCGATCCAAGCGCACCACGGCGCCAAGCTGCATCTGCTCGGGCTCCTCGGCATGTGCGCAAAAGTCGTCAAATGCCGCCTGCTGAGCTTCATCGACCGGCAGGTCATCGAACGCCGGAAC
>DBFAHJ010000171.1:0-9343 GCA_048227095.1 Collinsella aerofaciens
CCGCGCCGGCAGCACCCAACAGGCCCTCTCGGGGGCAGGGACATTCGGCCGTGCGCGGGCGCCCGGTCGGCGGCCCGTTCTGGGCGCGCCTCAATCGTAGCCCGAGACGGGCCCGGGCTGACAATTTCGACTGTAATGGACGTTCTTAAATGACTGGTCAAAGGGGACATTCTTGCGGCACTTGGCACTTGGGGACGTTCCTTTTGTGCCGGCACTTTGGGACACTCCTTGTCCAGAGAGTGATGCAAGGGGCTCGTCCTTTGCTTTACTGAGATAAAGTGAACGTGTAGATTCGTAACCCACTCGCAACCGTTCTATGGCACGATATTGAACGAATGTATGCTATGCGCCTAAATCTTTTGGGCAGAGTGGGAGACAGTATGGTCAAGCTGTACGAGGACGGCATCTACCTGCGCGGCGGCAGCGAGGTTGTGCCTGCGGCCGAGGCCGCTGAGCGCGGCATTACGCAGACACCCGAGGATGCCAAGCGCGGCACCATCGCGTATTCGATCCTTCAGGCACACAATACGTCCGGCGACCCCGAGGCGCTCAAGATTCGCTTCGATGCCATGGCGAGCCACGACATCACCTTTGTCGGCATCATCCAGACGGCGCGTGCCTCGGGCATGGAGCAGTTCCCGCTGCCCTACGTGCTTACCAACTGCCATAACTCGCTGTGTGCCGTGGGTGGCACCATCAACGAGGACGACCACGTCTTTGGCCTCTCGGCTGCCAAAAAGTACGGCGGCATCTTCGTTCCGCCCCATATCGCCGTCATCCACTCCTTTATGCGTGAGAACTTCGCCGGCTGCGGC
This sequence comes from Collinsella aerofaciens, assembly GCA_048227095.1. Taxonomy (GTDB): domain Bacteria; phylum Actinomycetota; class Coriobacteriia; order Coriobacteriales; family Coriobacteriaceae; genus Collinsella; species Collinsella aerofaciens_CF. Next base: position 816 of record DBFAHJ010000171.1, read on the forward strand.
AAGATGATCTTGGGCTCCGACTCGCACACCCGCTACGGCGCTCTGGGCACCATGGCCGTGGGCGAGGGCGGTGGCGAGCTGGCAAAGCAGCTGCTGCGCGACACCTACGATGTCGCCTATCCCGGTGTCGTCGCCATCTACCTCACGGGCGCCCCGCGCCCCGGCGTCGGCCCGCACGATGTGGCACTCGCCATCATCCGTGCCGTCTTTGCCAAGGGTTACGTTAAGAACAAGGTTATGGAGTTCGTGGGCCCCGGTATCGCGAGCATGACGACCGACTACCGCAACGGCGTCGACGTCATGACCACCGAGACCACCTGCCTGTCGAGCATCTGGGCCACCGACGAGGACACGCACGCGTTTTTGACCATGCACGGTCGCGGCGAGGACTACCGCGAGCTCAAGCCCGCCGATGTTGCCTACTACGACGGCTGCGTCGAAGTCGATCTGTCGAGTATCAAGCCCATGATCGCGTTGCCGTTCCATCCTTCTAACGGCTTTGAGATCGACGAGCTCAACGAGAACCTCGAGGACATCCTGCATGAGGTGGAGCTCGAGGCCGCCAAGATCGGCGAGGGCAAGACGCACTTTAGCCTGCTCGACAAGATCGTCGACGGCAAGCTGCACGTGCAGCAGGGCGTTATCGCCGGCTGCTCGGGCGGCAACTACGACTCCGTGGTCCAGGCTGCTCGCGTGCTCAAGGGCGCTAACACCGGCTGCGGCGAGTTCTCGCTGTCGGTCTATCCCACGAGCCAGCCCGTGGCACTCGAGCTTACACGCCGCGGCTACATCTACGACCTTATGGAGGCCGGCGCGATTGTGCGCACGGCATTCTGCGGCCCGTGCTTCGGCGCCGGCGACACGCCTGCCAACAACGGCCTTTCGATCCGCCACACCACGCGCAACTTCCCCAATCGCGAGGGTTCCAAGCCGGGCAACGGTCAGCTGAGCGCCGTGGCCCTGATGGACGCCCGCTCCATTGCGGCGACGGCTGCCAACGGCGGCGTCCTGACGCCGGCGACCGACCTGCCCGAGGAGATTTGGGACGAGGCCTGCGAGTACACCTTTGACGACGCGCCGTACAAAAAGCGTGTGTACTGGGGCTTTGGCAAGGCGGAGCCTGCCGACGAGCTGGTCGAGGGCCCCAACATCAAGCCGTGGCCCGCGATGGAGCCCCTTGGCGACGACATCCTGCTCAAGGTGTGCTCCAAGATCATGGACCCGGTCACCACGACTGACGAGCTCATTCCTTCGGGCGAGACGAGCTCCTTCCGCTCCAACCCGCTGGGCTTGGCTGAGTTTACGCTGAGCCGCCGCGACCCGGCCTACGTGGGCCGTTCCAAGGAGGTCGACGCCGTGGAGAAGCGCCGCGTTGCCGGCGAGGCAGCAGGCGACTTGGCCGCGCTCGATGCCGAGCTTGCCGGCGTGTTTGAGGCGCTGGCCGGCGCGGGTGTCGCTGCCGACGCCAAGGCGACCGAGTACGGCTCCATGCTCTATGCCAAGAAGCCCGGTGACGGTTCCGCCCGCGAGCAGGCCGCGAGCTGCCAGCGCGTAATTGGCGGCCTGGCCAACATCGTCCACGAGTACGCCACCAAGCGCTATCGCTCCAACGTGATGAACTGGGGCATGGTGCCCTTCCAGATGGAGGCCGAGCCCAGCTTTGAGGTGGGCGACTACGTCTTTGTGCCGGGTATCCGCGCCGCGCTCGACGGCGACCTGAAGGACATCGCCGCTTACGTGGTCCGCGCCGATGGTACGGTCGAGCAGATTGAGCTCTACATTGCCGATATGACGGCAGAGGAGCGTGCCATCGTCAAGGCCGGCTGCCTGATCAACTACAACAAGTTCAAGGCCGCTGCCGAGTAACGCACTTAATTGTCCGCCCGGGGCTTGCCCTTTCCCGCCCGCTCACGCGCTTCGCGAGGGTCGCGTTCGGGAAAGGGTAAGCCCCGGGCTACATTTCTGCGTTCTCGTTGGGTCTTGAGGGACGCTAATAAATAGACTTGCTTGATGCCGCCTCTGTTATCGGGGCGGCTTCTTTTTGTCGAAAACCACCACAAAGGGGACAGGCACCTTTGTGGTGGTTCACGGTTTGTCTCGACTTGTAACATCTTGGCCGCTAAAAGTGGGCCTGGTGTTACAGATTGAGACAAACAATCGCCGCCGATCATTTCATCTCAATCTGTAACATCTAGGATCGAAAAGGGCCGCTAGATGTTACAGATCGAGACAGTCGAGTGCCAGAGTCGAAAACCACCACAAAGGGGCCTGTCCCTTTCGTGGTGGTGGGGGGCGAGCTCGATGCTGCCGTGCTCGCTGAACGACATTCTAATGAGCGTCTCTACAGGATTTCATCTGGGCTGGCGGGCTTGGTTGTTTTGGGGATGCCGAATTTGGATGACGCGAAATCGTCAACATTGTCCTTAATTCCGTCTTTGGTGTAGACAGTGACCATATAGGTGCTGTGTCCGAATTCGCCCTTGTCGCGTGTTGCCCAGGCATCCCAGTAGGCGGCCCCGTTTCGCCCTTTGATTTTTCCGACACGGCGGAGTTCTGTTCGCTTTAATTTCTGGTTGCTATAGATGGTTCGACCGGCCTCCTCGGTGAGCCCGCACTGTCCAAGCATCTTGTCGAGGACTTGGTTCATGTGGCGCTCATCGGTGTTTGGTGCGTAGTCGTAGGCGAGGGTGACGGAGTCGAGTGGCTGGTCGTCGATTAGATAGTTTAGCGCCTGAGGTCCAAGGCAGAAATAGGGGGAGCATCCGTCGATCTGACCGAGCAGTGGCAACTTTGACTGCCAAATTCCGGTGGGAATTCTATCTTCGTAGAACACGCCACGACAAATAAAGGAGAGCGAGGTGGCACGCGAGCCGGCGTTGACCATTCCGCAAAGATCGAAGGGCGAGGCGAAACCAAAAGAAAAAGGAGTGACGACGATAAGGAAGAGCATCACGATGGGTATGGCGAGAATGGCGATGACGTTACGACCGGTGGAATGAGACGGCTTCACATGTGCTCCTCGAGACAAAGATCTGTTGAGGATAAGCAGAAATGGATATGTTCAGAGAACAATTCAAGTTTAATCTCATGGCGCGAGATGGTCGACCGTTAGCGTCGAAAACCACCACAAAGGTGCCTGTCCCCTTTGTGGTAGTGAGGAGCGCGCGGCTTCTTTTGGTAATAGTGTTAGCTGGCGGTATCATTAGTGCAGGTGGCGAAGGTTTGCATTGTGGGGTGTTTTGCCGTGAGCCGTTCTGCCCGTATTGGATTGATTGTCTTGGCGCTTGCGATCGCTGTGGTTGGCGCGGGCGCTGTCGGTATGGCATTTCTACCTGCTGCGGTGACGGAGCCGGTGGTCAAGCCTGTGACTCAATCTGTCGAACTTCTGACCGGCGACGACAAGCCCGAGGCCATTACCGTTGATTTTGATGAGCAGCCGGCTGTGCTGGGTATTAGCAATTATCCGCGTATTCAGCTTGGGGCCATGCGCTATACCACGGATACAAGCCTGATCGATAGGGCGTCCGAGCTACTCAAGGGCAAAACATTTAAGCGTTGGTACGGATATGCGTCCTATCGGGCAAAAGCGAACGACATGGTTGGCGGATGCCACTCTTCCATCGAGCTGGACTCTGCAAACGGCGCAAAGTTATGTGATGTCTCGTACGACCCGGGCTACGAGGGCAATGAGGGTCCGGGCATCTACATCATGGACGGCGATGTCGCCTATGTCATGGAGGGCAACCAGACCGAGCTCAACGATTTTATGGGCCAGTGTATCCAAGATGCCTATAAACAGACCTGCTTGCCTGACCCGCAGACTGCACGCGATAGTGGGTCTGCCCGTACATGGCTGTTTGAGGATGAGATGCCCTGGACCGTCGAATCGGGAAGTACGGGTTCGGCGAAGGAGTAGAGACCGCGACCACCACAAAGGTGCCTGTCCTCTTTGTGGTGGTTTTCGGTCTGTCTCGATCTGTAACATCTTGGCCGCTAAAAGTGGGCTTGGTGTTACAGATTTAGATTTTCGATTCGGGCGTCTTCTGTTCGTCTCGATTTGTAACAGATAGGGCTCTATTTGCCGAGTAGATGTTACAGATTGAGACAAACGGGCGCCGTTGGTCATTTCATCTTGATTTGTAACATCTGGAGCCATAAACAGTCGCTAGATGTTACAGATTGAGATGGTAAGGGGACGAGGCCGCGGCTGGTGAGAGTGCCTGCTTCCTATCACTTAATCACTCAGAAAATCTTATATATAGAGACTTAGATTTGTGTATAAGATCGCGCAAAGCTGGCAACAATACTTCTCGAACAACGTGAAGCCGCCCCGTAGGGCGGCCGCCCCAAGAGAGGTGATTCCATGAGAATCGATAAGCTAGCTATGACGTCGCGCGAGGCGCTGCAGACCGCCATGAGCACGGCCGCTGACGCGCAGGCCGGCGCGGTGGAGCCGATTCATCTGCTGTCTGCCCTGCTCGGTGCCGGCGAGCGCAATATCTCCGTGATCATCGAGCGCATCGGTGCCGACCCGGCCCAGCTCGCACGTTCCACACAGGATGCCATCGACCACGCGCCCAAGGTTTCGGGCGAGGGCCAGCAGATGGGCCTGTCCAACGAGCTCGTCCGCGTCATCGAAAAGGCCGAGAAGAAGGCCACCAAGATGGGCGACAGCTTTGTGGTGACCGAGCATCTGCTGATGGCGCTTGCCGAGGACAAGGGCGAGGCCGGCCGCGTTCTGTGCGACGCCGGCGTGACCAAGGAGCGCATCGAGCAAGTCTACGAGGAACTGCGCGGCGATGACCGCGTGACGTCTGCCGAGGACAAGACGCAGTTTGAGGCGCTGGAGCAGTACGGACGCAACATCTGCGACCTCGCCCGCGCCGGCAAGCTCGACCCGGTCATCGGCCGTACCGACGAGATCCGTCGTACCATCCAGGTCCTGTCCCGCCGCACCAAGAACAACCCCGTGCTCATCGGTGAGCCGGGCGTCGGTAAAACGGCTATTGTCGAGGGCATCGCCCAACGTATCGTGGCCGGCGATGTGCCGAGCACCCTGCGCGACCGCGACCTCATCGAGCTCGACATGAGCGCGCTGGTCGCCGGCGCCAAGTACCGCGGTGAGTTCGAGGACCGCTTGAAGGCCGTGCTCAAGGAGGTGCAGAAGTCCGAGGGCAAGGTCATCCTGTTCATCGATGAGCTCCACACCATCGTGGGCGCGGGTGCCACCGAGGGCTCCATGGACGCCGGCAACATCCTCAAGCCGGCGCTTGCCCGTGGCGACCTGCATGCGATCGGCGCGACCACGCTCGACGAATACCGCAAGTACATCGAGAAGGACGCGGCGCTCGCGCGTCGTTTCCAGACCGTAATGGTCAGCGAGCCTACCGTCGAGGACACCATCTCGATCCTGCGTGGCCTCAAGGAGAAGTACGAGATCTTCCACGGCGTACACATCACCGATAGCGCGCTCGTGGCCGCCGCCGACCTTTCCGACCGCTACATCGCCGACCGTTTCCTGCCCGACAAGGCCATCGACCTGGTCGATGAGGCCGCAAGCCGCCTGCGCATGGAGCTCGACAGCATGCCGGTCGAGATCGACGCCACCACGCGTCAGCTCACCCAGCTGCAGATCGAGGAGCAGGCACTCATGAAGGAGACCGATGACGCCTCCAAGGAGCGTCTGGAGGCCCTACGTCAGGAGATCGCCGAGGTCCAGGAAAAGCTCAACGTGCAAAAGGCCGGCTGGCTCAACCAAAAGAACGCCATCGACCACGTGCAGGAGCTCAAGGGCCGGCTCGACGAGGCCAAGAGCGAAGAGGAGCGCGCGACGCGCAACGGCGACCTGGGCCGTGCGTCCGAGCTGCGCTTCTCCGTGATTCCGGGTCTGCAGCAGCAGATTCAGGATTCCGAGGCTGCGCTCGAGGCGCAAAAGCAGCAGGACGGCGAAGGCCTCAACGAGCAGGTGACCTCCGATGAGATCGCCGAGGTCGTGAGTGCCTGGACCGGCGTGCCCGTGTCCAAGATGATGCAGGGCGAGCTCGACAAGCTGAAGGGCTTGGAGGGTGAGCTGCATAAGCGCGTCATCGGTCAGGACGAGGCCGTCTCCGCCGTTGCCGCGGCCGTGCGTCGCAGCCGTGCGGGTCTCTCCGATCCGGACAAGCCCATCGGCAGCTTCTTCTTCCTGGGCCCCACCGGCGTGGGCAAGACCGAGCTCGCCAAGGCGCTTGCCGAGTGCCTGTTCGATGACGAGCGCGCGCTCGTGCGTATCGACATGTCCGAGTACATGGAGAAGTTCAGCGTCCAACGTCTGATCGGTGCGCCCCCGGGATACGTGGGTTACGACGAGGGCGGCCAGCTCACCGAGGCAGTGCGCCGTCGTCCGTACTCAGTGATCTTGCTCGACGAGATGGAGAAGGCCCATCCGGATGTCTTCAACGTACTGCTGCAGGTGCTCGACGACGGTCGTCTGACCGATGGCCAGGGTCGCCAGGTGTCCTTCAAGAACACGATCATCATCATGACGTCTAACGTGGGCTCCAAGGCTATCGCCGACTTGTCGGGCAAGGACGAGGAGGAGATGCGTCACCAGGTCGACTCGGCCATGGCTCAGACCTTCCGTCCCGAGTTCCTCAACCGTATCGACGATATCGTGGTGTTCCATCCGCTTGGCATGGCGCAGATCGAAAAGATCGTCGATATTCAGCTCGCCGACGTCCGCGCGCGTCTGGCCAAGGAGCGCATGACGCTTGCCATCACCCCGGCGGCCAAGCAGATGCTTGCTGTGGGCGGCCTGGACCCGGTCTTTGGTGCCCGTCCGCTCAAACGTCTGGTTCAGCGCGAGGTCGTGGATGTCATCGCCGCCGCCATCATCGACGGCACGGTGCGCGAGGGCGATCGGGTGACGGTCGATGTCGACAAGGACGGTGGCTTTACCGTCGTGTGCGACAACACGCCGGCGGCCACCTACGAGGTCCCCGACGCAGAGTAAATTATGGGGCCGGCTTTAACCGCACCTCATCGCAAAACGCCAAGGGCGGCGGATCCAATTGGGTCCGCCGCCCTTTTTTCGTGCGACAATCGATGATGTTGAGCATGAGTACATGGCAAGGAGATATGCAGATGATAGACGAGAACAAGACAAACACGCCGGCGACCGATGTCGCACCCGCCGCACCCAAGCCTGTGCCTAAGCCGGCGCCCAAGCCGCGCGATCCCTACATCCGTGCCGAGAACGAGGACGATGACGGCTACGATCCCTACAGCGACCGACGACCCGAGCGCGAGCCAATGTTCGAAGCCGACCCCTGGCGCTGAGTGCCACCCAAAAGGCCACCAATAAGTTGCGGTGAAATAGGGACTGTTTTGCGGTTTGACCAGCAAAAACAGTCCCTATTTCACCGCAACTGCGTTAGGGATTTTTCTGCAGGGGGAGGGTAGTCAAAAAAGCCCCGTCCCAAATTGACTGCCAAATTGGCTGCTCGGGGAGTCGCATTCGAGCTCGGTTGTCCTCTTAGCCACTCGATATCCTTCGGAGCAATAATAGTGAAAAACTTGCTTAAGTGTTAATCAAGTCAGACATAATCTTGCTCTCTAATTAATCAAGAATCGCTATAATTTTGATTAGCTAGAGAGCAAGATTGGAGAATCATGGCATTCAACGACTTGATCGCCCAGAAAATAAAGGACTTTGAACAGCAGGGGGTTCCGCAGGTCTTTGAGCGAGACCTTGATCTAGGAAACCCACAGGAGCCAAAGCGCGACAACATCGTAAATGTGATTGTGGGGGCCCGCCGTTGTGGAAAGACGTATCGCCTGTATCAGGAGATGCGGCGGCTTCAGAGCCGGGGCGTCGAGCTTGACCGGATGCTTTACTTCAATTTTGAGGATGAGCGCTTGCGCCCGTATGAGCCATCGCTGCTGGCGGACGTGCTCGACACGTTCTATGCACTGTATCCTGTTGCTCGAACCGAGGGCGCTTACATTTTCTTTGACGAGATCCAGGAAATTCCCGAATGGGGTGCGTTTCTGCGGCGTGTAGTCGATACGGAGAAAGCGACCGTCTATGTGACGGGATCTTCTTCCAAGATGCTGTCCTCAGAACTTAAGAGCGAGTTCAGGGGTCGTTCTCTTGTGCGAGAGCTTTTTCCGTTGAGTTTTTCGGAATACGTTCGATATAAGACGGGGAGCGTCCCTGAGCCAGATGCGACCTTTTCCCCGAGCGATGCAGCGCTGCTTCGACATCATCTGATCGGGTATCTTGAACAAGGGGGATTCATCGCGACACTTGAGCAGACGCCTGCAGACGCGATTCAGCTGCTACAGGAATATGCTTCGCGAACGGTCGCCATGGACGTCGTTGAACGTTACGACGTCAAGAACCCTCGCCTGGCATCGCTGTTCTTGACGCGGTGTATGGCATCTTCGGGACGAGAGCTGTCAGTGAACAAAGTGTACAACGAGTTCAAGAGCAGACAGATACCCGTCAGTCGTAATTCGCTCAGCGATTTACTTGAGTATTATGAGGA
>DBFAHJ010000172.1:0-8359 GCA_048227095.1 Collinsella aerofaciens
GTGATTTCCTCATCGAGTGCATCGATGTCGGCGTCCTCGACCACGGCGTTGAGCGACTCAAAAACGCGGTTCTTGAGCAGCGCGGTGTGCACGCCCTCCGTCAGGTCGTGAAGCTTCTTAAACGCACGCTCGAGCTTGGCGTTGCGCTCGTCATCGGAGGTGTCCATGCCGAGCATGCTCACGAGCACCTGCTCAAACATCGAGGACTCGCGGTTGGCGGAAGACACGTACTGACGCAGGTTGCGCGGCTCGATATGGAAGCGTGACAGCTCGGAGCAGTAGCGGATGATCGGGAAATCGCGACCATCGACGAGCTCACGATTTTGCGGACTCTTGATGATGCGAATGAGGTCGTTCTCGGCGAGCGAGCGGATAAACGAAATCTCGACGCCCAGCATATCGGGAATGGTCTCGATAGGATGCAGCTTTTGCTTAGTCTCCTTGGGCTCCGTCTTGAGCGGAACATCGGACAGCAAGCCCACCTCGTAAGCGAGCGTTGACAGGTCCGTGGCGTTTTCCAAGCGCTGCTTAATCACGTTGAGTGGCATATAGCGGGTCTTCTGCAGGTGCAGAATGACCTCCAGGCGATCAACGTCCTCCTTGGAGTACTGACGGTATCCCTTAGGCGTACGATGAGGGGTAATGAGCCCCTCATCCTCTAGAAATCTAATTTTTGAGTTCGAAAGATCGGGGTATGCGCCTCGAAGTAGGTTGACGACTTGGCCGATACTCAGATAGTTGCGTTCGGCCATGCCCTACTCACCGGTTTCGATGCGCTCCGGCGTGCTCTCGTGGTAGATGAGCGTAAACGTACCGATCTGGACGGAAGAACCGTCGTGCAGCGGGGCTGCATTGACGATGGCACCGTCGACCCAGGTGCCATTGAGCGAGCCCAAGTCCTCGATGCGAGCGCCGAGGCCCTCGCGAATAATGCGCGCGTGGCTGCGCGAAACGGTCATGTCATTGAGGAAGATGCCGTTCGCGGGATCGCGGCCAATGGTGGTCACGTCATCCTCGAGCTCAAAAGCGGCACCAGTCTGCGGACCCTTGACGATGGACAGAACGGGGGCGGTGATGCGCACGTTGGCCATGAGGTCGGGAACGGTGACGTCGCTTGAAGGCACGCGGAATACGCAGGTAGCGTCAGCAGTCTTATCATTCTGAGGCATATTGTTAACCATGTTGTCCATGACAACCCCTAACTTATCGCGGACGTGCCGCAAATAATGAACCGTACGTAATCATACCCCAACGAATCAGTCTTCGATTTCAGGGTTCAGAAAGTCGATGTCCTCGTCCTCGGGATGCGTGAGAGCCTGTTTAATGGCCGCTCCGCCCTTAATGGAGTAGATGACAGCGGTGAGCATGGAGAAGATCACGCCGCCGTACACAAAGAAGATGCCGAGGGGCATCGAGCTTCCGTTGAGGCCCGGGAAGGCCGTAAGGGCTGAAGGTAAAAGATGCAGGCCGTCAATAACGGGGAACCCGAGCAGCATGAGCGAGAAGCCGGTCATGAGCAGCGCTGTGGCAATCTTTCCGGGGAAGACAACATCGATGGGGCGACGGTGATAATGGCGCACGATAAGCGTGCCGATGCCCAGATAGATGTCGCGGCCAATAATGAGCACGCAGACCCAGATGGGCAGCTCTCCGCGGACCACCAGCCCCAAGACGCCGGTGAACAGCAGCGCACGGTCGCAAATGGGATCCATGACCTTGCCGAGCCATGAGACCGTCTTAGTCATGCGAGCGATCTGACCGTCCATCCAGTCGGTGGAGGCGGCAACGGCGTAGATAACGATGGCGATGACGCGGTTGTTGTCCGTCACAAACAGGTACAGAAATACCAGGGTGAGGATCAGGCGCGTAAAGGTGATGAAATTGGAGATCGTAAAGATCTTATTCGACGGGTAATCGGAAGTGCCGATAAGCTCCTTTTTGATCTTCTTTTTGATGGCCACAGGACTCCCCCGCTGGTAAACGACAAAACTTTCGATACTATACCCGTTCCGGCGATGTCTATCCAGCGCAAGCATAGAGAGTCCAGACATGTGGAGGACGTTGCTGGTCGGCACGTGGAGTCGCATTTGTGTACATCAGCCCCCAAAGATGCCAAAAAATAACGGCGCTGGTGAGGTGCTCTTCGCGTCAAGTCACTTTGCTTTCGAGCGCAAGGGACGCTCGAGCCAGGATGGAGAGGGCGAAAGCTACACCCTCACCGACCTCGACGGGGTCAATCGCATCGACTGCAAAAGCGGCTTCGGGTTCTACGCAGAGCCGAGGGCCGAGTCACAGTGGGCAGCAGCAAAGCGTGGTCCTGGACCTTCGCCAACGTTTCGCTGCGCAAGCTCTTTGAAGCATCGCTTGCGACGGGAAACCCGATAAGGTGGAGCTAGAGATGGCGGCGTTCACCTTTTGGTTCCACCTGCCAGCACCTCCTCTCTCGATGCCGCAAGGGTTTCTTCGCGGTGATAGACCGACACCGTTCATCGTTGTTACGGGCTCGTTCGCAAAGTCGTGAACACGCTCCCCTCTTGTTCAGCGCATAATGGTGCACCGTGTGCGGCTGTGCGGCCGCACGCTAAAGGAGATGTGCCCGCATGGGCATCGAGAGAGAGGATGCAGCATGAACCTGAGGGAGAAGTACGGTGAGTGGGGCCTGATCCTGGGCGCGACCGAGGGTGTCGGCAAGGCGTTCTGCGAGAAGATCGCCGCCGGCGGCATGAATGTCGTCATGGTCGGCCGTCGCGAGGAGAAGCTGAACGTGCTCGCCGGCGAGATCCGCGAGACCTACGGCGTGGAGACCAAGGTCGTACGCGCCGACTTTAGCCAGCCCGGCGCTGCCGAGACCGTCTTCGCCGCGACCGAGGGCCTGGACATGGGCTTCATGAGCTATGTGGCCTGCCTGCACAGCTTCGGCAAGATCCAAGACACCCCCTGGGAGAAGCACGAGGCCATGATCAACGTCAACGTCGTGACCTTCCTCAAGTGCTTCCACCACTACATGCGGATCTTTGCCGCCCAGGACCGCGGCGCCGTGATCAACGTCTCGTCGATGACCGGCATCAGCTCCAGCCCCTGGAACGGCCAGTACGGCGCGGGCAAGGCCTTCATCCTCAAGATGACCGAGGCCGTGGCCTGCGAGTGCGAGGGCACCGGCGTCGACGTCGAGGTCATCACCCTCGGCACCACCCTAACCCCCAGCCTGCTGTCCAACCTCCCCGGCGGCCCGCAGGGCGAGGCCGTCATGAAGATCGCCCTCACACCCGAGGAGTGCGTCGACGAGGCCTTTGAGAAGCTGGGTAAGGAGCTCTCCGTCATCGCCGGCCAGCGCAACAAGGACTCCGTCCACGACTGGAAGGCCAACCACACCGAGGACGAGTACATCCGTTACATGGGCTCGTTCTACCGGGACTAGCAACTGCGGAACACGCGCGCGAGGGTGCATACGGGTTCGCAGGTAGAGATGCGAGTGCGAGGGTTTCTTTGCGGGGGCGTGCGGATGCGGCGCCTGCGAGGGAACCCTCTTTTCATGGGTGGGCGCGACGGTATCTCTGCGCTCGCCGTCGAGGGCGACCTGCCCGGCTCCCCCGCGATCTCCCTGCACGGGACCCTGCGCTCCGGCATCCTCTGGACCGTGTCCCGCTCGTGCCCAGTGGGCCTGCCGATCCGGCCCTCAGGGTATCGGATTCCCGCATTCATCCGTACATGTTCGTATGAATGCGGGAGGTGTTCGAATGAGGTTGATATTCAAGGTGTAGACCTTTTTCTTGGTACTCCTCAAATGCGGCAGGGTATCTAGAGTTTGTAGACACTATAATAACCTTGGTCTCGAAAGAGGGCTCAGCCCCGGCTGGTAAATCTGACGTTTGGCGTGGTGTGCGTGACGCGCATAGTGGGCATGGCCGCGATAGAATTTTCCATGCGGAGGGGTTCGACCCCATAGCGCCCCGAGGGTTTCGGGGAGGGCGAACTGGCAGGCAGGGAACCGGGATACAGGCTATCCAGAAGGAGGGGTGTAATGCCTCTCCTTCTATTTTGCAACATCAATCTTCTGGCTTGATAGGCTTTTCGTGCGTGTGATTGGGTTGCGGAAGGGATTGGCATGAGAGTTGCGAAAATTGCGGAAAGGGTCGGTTGCGATCCCGAGTCTGAATATGCGAAATTCGCCCGCACACGTGAAGGCGCGCGCTTTCACAGCATGCCGTGGCCCGATTTCGTCAAAGACGAAAACTATCGCGCGTTTTGCAAGGCGCTGGCAGCTTATGCCAACTCAAAGGATGGTCCCCAAAGCAATGGCCGCCATGATTTGTTCCTGAACGTGCACGAGCTGTTCGAAAAGGGCAACGAGATTGGCGGCGCCCCAAAAAAGCGCCACTACAACCTGGACAAGTCGTTCATAGGCACCGACGAGGCAAATCTCATGCTGCTCAAAGCGGCGCATGAGGGAATGACCCAGCAAGCGATCGCCGCGTACCTGGGCTGCTCGCGCACGGCGGTGCAAAAGCGCCTGAGCGCCCTGGCGAACGGCGTGCGTTTTGGCGACTCCTACATCAAGGCCGCGCCGACAAGCCGCGGCGGCCTGAAGTCGACGGCTCACCCGATCTTTCTGCCCCTGCGATTGCATGAGGTGTACCTGATGCTGTCGGCATTGGGCGAGTTTCGGACGGGACGGTCAGGCGGGGACCCAGAGCGCGTCTTGGCCGATGATCTCGCTGGCAGAATCTATTCCCAGCTGAGCGACTACGCCAAGGGCGGGATCGACAGGGCATTGACTGAACGAGGGATTCGCCTCGCTGGGCTAAGGCCCGACTTCGACTCAAGCAAGGGCGTGGACAATTCGGATCGTATCGTTATGTATGAGAAGATGGGTCTCAACCTTAAAGTCGGGCTTGTGAATGGAGATGTGCTCGTCGGCTGCTTCGCGCACCACGCCGATCTTCAGAAATGCGTAAACGCCGCCGAAATAGGCAAAGATAACCGCTATTTCGTGTTGCGACTCTTGGATGGAACATACTGGGCGGTCGACCATTCTCAAGTAGTGAGCGTAGCAGCCGCACCCGGGAATTAAGTTGCGGCCAAGCCCCTCGCCCGCCCTCCCGGGCGGTGCCGCCGCGGCCGATCTCATGTTTGCCTACAGGCAAAACAACCGCCCTGGCGTTTTTCTGAACGCGACTTTCTCGTGTGCTCGTAAAAAATCGAATCGATAAAAACCAGCAACAACCCTTCTGAACGGGTATCCTTTCGCAGGATGCGCTCGAGCAGCGCTTTCTGCCTGCGCGATTTCGGGCATGGCGCCCCTATTTATACGATTTCTTAAAATGACAATCTCAGGTTTTCACGCCTTTTCGGCTTCAGGTCGTATGCTGCAATAAGCTCGAGCGACCGAAGCCCATCACGACACCGAAAGGCATGAACCATGAAGTACAACGAGAAGCGCAACAACGCCTCAGCCCGTCACCCCGAGACTGCACCCTCGACCATCAACTTCGCGTACGGTAGCAACCTTGACATCCATCAAGTTGAAACCCGCTGCCCCGGCGCGGTGCTGCTGGGCAAAGCGACCCTGAACGGCTATGAGCTGGCGTTCGACACCGCCGGATACCTCACCATCACCAAGCGCGAGGGGTCGCATGTGCAAGGCGCGCTGTGGGCGCTCGATAGCTCTCACGTGGCGTCTCTCGACCGCTACGAAGGCGTGGTATCTGGTTGCTACCGCAAGGAAACCGTGACCGTTGGGCGCGAAGGCGATGTGGTTCCCGCAACCCTTGAGGCGATGGTCTACATCTCTGAGCGCACCCCGCTGCGCAAGTACACCGAAAAGTACGATTACATCGACCGCGTGGTCGAAGCCGGCCACGTGATGCAGCTCGATGAGGCAACCTTGGCGCAGATGTTCGATATGCGCGCCGACAGCCTGGACCGCCTGCGCGCACAAGAAGAGTCGGCGGCATTTGGCGCAGCCAAGATCGACCTCCCCGCCGTGCGCGAATACTCCGACTTCGTGTGCGGTGAAGGTCACCAGATCGCCGATTGCACATGCGGTCACACCGGTTGCTACGCACGCCGTTTCCCCCGCGGCCTTCAGCAGCATGGACGCATCCTTCGCTCCAAGCGCTACCGGGTGATGGAAGCGAGTGAAGCCACCTTCTGCGGGTCGCACCGCATCTACTTGTCAATCAAGACCCCAGGCGAGTTCGGTTACAAGATCGACGTTCCCGAAGGGTTCCGCGCGGTGCGCAGCAGCGACCCTGTGCTGCAGGCGGACCTTAGCTACTCCCTTACGCTGGATGAGTTCGAAAAGCAGCGCAAGGCCCTGCTGCGCACCCTGCTCGACTGGTGTAACAGCCTGCCTGAGTTTGACGTGCACAACTTTATTCGTCCCTCTGGCCCGGCGTTCAGCGCGCGCGAACACGCCGCCGACACCCGCGTGCATGCGAAAACCCCGTACTTCGCATATGGCTTTGACATCAGCCATGACCGCATCGCTAAAAAATTCGAGAGCGGTCACTACGTCTATGCAACCAAGGCGAAGCTCTATGGCTACACGCTGGCGTGCGACGCGAAGGGCCGTCCCACCATCGTGCGCAAGGAAGGATCGTTTGTGGAAGGCGTGCTGTGGCATGGCCTCACGCGGGGCGAGGTCCAGGCGCTGGACAAAGCGAACGGCGTGCAGTACGGCACCTATGCAAAAGCCGGCGTCACGGTGGAGATTGAGGGCGAACCCACTGCGAGGGAAGAGAACGCATTCGTGTACATCTCCCAGCGAACGCCGCTTTCTGCAGTCACGAAAGACATCGAGGCGTTTGGCGCGATGCGCGACGAAGCCATCGCCCTGGAAATGGAGCGCACCACCGTGGCGCGCATCGACGCCATTCTGCGCGCAAGCGGCTGCCCCTGCGTGCAGCCCGAGGCCCCTGCGGCGGAAATCGCAGCCCTGGGCATCACGGAGCTCACGCCCGAGCAAACCATGAAGTGCATGCTGTTCGTGTGCCCGAAGTGCTTTAAGCCCTTGGGCGAATGCGAATGTGGCAAGCGCCCTGATTACCTGGTGGCGATCGACCACGAGCTGCAGCCCCACGTGCGCATGCTGAACGATAAGGGTTATAAAACGCAGTTCTGCTGTGCCGGGCATGCAGACAGCGGTTGCCACGGTTACCTGAGCTTCGGACGCCGCTTCCGCGCACTGGAGGAGATATGCGGCGGTCAGCTGCCCAACGAGTCTCTTACGGAGGCGCCGCAACGCATTCGCAGCACGCGCCATGCAGCGCTGAACCTGCCCGGCGCCCCCGAAAGCTATGACGTGTACCTGGACATGAGGAACAACGTCATTCGCTTTGAGCCGCGCCGCGGTGTGAAGCGCGAGCAGTTCGTGCGGGACAGGCCCGCTGTGTTGAGCGCATTGCTCCAGTGGTGCGAGTCTCTCCCGCAGCGCGAATAGCCTGCAAACCGTCTGAACTGGTAAGAATCGCCAAGCGCGTGGGTCGATGTTCGGATCCTGACCTGCGAATTCCGAGCCCCCTTCTAGTCCCAGGCTCCGATCCTCAAGCCCTCAGTCCTGGCTCTCCACGTGCCCTTGAGCGTACGCATTCGGTGGCGTCTATGAAGTTCCTCCAGCGCTTCGGGGGTGTTCTCAATGATGAGGTCGATGGCGGTGGCGAGCTCGCCCTCGTCGAGCCTACGCCGACGCACCCTCTTGAGGTCGCGCGAGAACGCCGGCGCGAATATCGCCCTGAGCAGCACGCTCACGCCCCCGCTGCGTGGAGCAGCGAGGGCGCGTCGCCTTAGGTCTCGTAGTCCCCGGACGCCATCATGGCGTCCGTCTCCGCAATCCAGAGGGGATTTGAGGGGCAATATCCGGGTCGTGTGTGTGCAGCGGTCGAATCTTGCCGGACGTCCTGTATTCCCGGTTCCGATCCGGTTCTGGCGGCATCGTCTGCGAGCAGGGGCCGCACAGCCGTACCCCGTGCGACAAGGCGCCCGATCTGCAAGCCTCATTGCGCAGTCTCGGGGGTTTGCCGTAGGCGCACGGCGCAAGCATAGAGAGTCCAGACATGTGGAGGGCGTTGTTGGGCGGCACGAGGACTCGCATTTGTGTACATCAGCCCCCAAAGATGCCAAAAAATGTTGGTTTTGGAGGGTGATGTACAAGTTTTGATGCGCGAATCGTATTGATTAAGCAAGTTGTTGCCCTAAGCAAGATCACGCCGTTGCTTAAAATAAAAAAGGCTCTTCGGTGGTTTCTGTGGGAGAGATTCCGGCATAGGCCCAGCTCAGCGGGCGAAAACAACGATCTGGAACTGAAACGGCCCCGGGAGGGGCCGTTTCCGCGTCATCCGCCTATGATTGCTAAGCCAAA
>DBFAHJ010000173.1:0-19182 GCA_048227095.1 Collinsella aerofaciens
ACGGTACCCATAGGGACCTTGAGAATCAGGTCCTCGCCGCTCTTGCCGTTACGACGGGCACCCTGCCCGTGCGTGCCGCGCTCGGCGCGAAAGTGATGCTTAAAGCGGTAATCGATCAGCGAAGACAGCTGAGCATCGGCCTGGATGACGACATTGCCGCCACGACCGCCGTCGCCGCCATCGGGGCCGCCCTTGGGGACAAATGCCTCGCGCCTAAACGACATGCATCCGGCTCCGCCGTCGCCGCCGCACACGTTAATGCGGCTGATATCGGTGAACTGTGACAACAGAATCGCCTCCTACAAAAAAGAGGGAGACCCTTGAATCCTAAAACTCAAGTGCCTCCCACATATGTGCTCTATGAAGGGTGAATTACGCGTTCGCGAGCGGGCGTACGCTGACCCTGTGCTTGATACCCTTGTGGAACTCAACGGTACCGTCGACCAGCGCGAACAGCGTGTCGTCCTTACCACGGCCAACGTTCTCACCCGGGTGGATGTGCGTGCCGTGCTGACGGACGAGAATCGTGCCCGTGGTTACCGTCTGGCCGGCATAGCGCTTCGTGCCAAGGCGCTGACCGCGGGAGTCACGGCCATTACGGGAGGAACCGAGTCCTTTTTTGTGTGCCATTGTGTATACCTACTCTTTCGTTACGAGTGTAATCTACTCGGCGACGGGAGCCTCGGCAACAGCCTCGGCCTCTGCCTTGACAGCCTTCTTGGCGCGGGACGTAGCCTGGACCTTCACGATCTTCAGCTTGGTGAGCTGCTGACGGTGACCCTTCAGACGACGATAGCGCTTGCGCTTGTGGAACTTGAAGACCAGCTGCTTCTCGCCCTTGAACTGCTCAACGATCTGAGCGGTAACCTTGGCCTTGGCCAGCTTGTCGGGATCGGTGACGATCTTCTTACCATCGTTGAGGAAGATAACCGGCAGGGTGACCTTGTCGCCCTCATTGCCCTCGATCTTCTCGACGGTGATGACATCGTCGGTGGCGACCTTGTACTGCTTGCCGCCCGTGTTAACGATTGCGTACATGTTTACTTGCCCTTCATGCATCAGTTAGTGCAACAGCCGAATATAGTAGCAGGCGAAAATACCCCCGTCAACGAGTATGTGGAGCAAATCCACAAGTTCGCACAGGTATGGGGCTGACGAGTCGGCCCTCGTCGTCCTCGCATGCTTGATTCTGACGCTCGACATCGTAGGAGCAGATGGTCACGAGGTCTTGCATACCGGTGGAAACAATAGGTGCATCCACGCCCGGGGTCAAGCCCTGCAACAAAACATCAGCAGCGGAAAGCAAAATTTCCGGACGCATGGAGCCCTCGTTGTCGGCATGGGTGTCGAGCATGAGCACCAAATGGTCCGGGCGCTCCCCCGCCGTGAGCTCATAGCCCACGAGCGTGTGATCCAAATCCAAGCGCTTGCTCTTTTTTCCGCGCGCGTAGTCGATGCCATGGTCCGCGCGCAGCGTGTCGAGCGCACGACGCACCTCGTCGGCGCTTACGGGCGCCTCGGGATCCAAGTGCAGGTCGATGCGATACGACAGGCGCGTGAGCTGCGCCGTCAACGCCGGCGTGCGCACGTCGATGTACGCCGCCTCGATGGGCGCCAGATCGGCCGGAGACGCCGCAGCCAGGCGCCCAAACGCCTCGTCGAGCGCCACGAACTCGGTCATAAACAGGTCATACCACTCGCAGGTCGACGACGTACCCACCGGTAGCGCCGAAGAGAAGCCCACGCGCATGTGCGGAGAAAAGCCCTGCGTGACGGCATAGGGAAGTCCCGCACGGCGCACGATGCGCTCAATGGTATGGATCACTTCGAGATGGCCCAGGTACTTAAGGCGATCGCGCTTGCCATAGCGAACACGAAGTCTAATGAGCGAGGGGTTGTCGGTCAGGCGCTCACTCATGCGCGATCACCCATCAATACATTCTTGGCGTGGAGCGTGGGGCAGATCCCGCAGCCGGTGCACGACGTGCGGGTGCAGTCGGGAGTCGTGACGCCCTCGAGCGAGCGACGGTACTCGCGCTCGAGGAAGCCGCGCGTACAGCCAGGGCTCACATGCTCCCACGGCAGGCGCCAATCCAACTCGTAGGGCAGGTGCACGAGCTCATTGAGGTCGATGCCGTTTTTGGCAGCAGCTTCCTTCCAGTTATCGAGCGAGAAATGCTCTACCCAGGCGTCAAAGCGAGAGCCCGAGCGCCAAGCGTCGATGATGACGGGCGTCATGTCACGACCGGCGCGGGACAGCGCAGCCTCGATGAGCGAGGTCTCGGCATCGTGGTAATGAACGCGGACGGCACGGTTGCGAACGCTCGTGATGAGCAGCTTCTGGCGACGCTTGACGTCGTCGTAGTCGAGCTGCGGGCACCACTGGAACGGCGTGGCAGCCTTGGGGATAAAGACCGAAACCGAGATCGACACCGAGATCGAGCCGCGACGAGCCTTGGGCACCACGGAACGACCGAGCTCCAGCACGTGATCGGCCAGATTGGCGATGGCCACGATGTCCTCGTCGCGCTCGCCGGGAAGGCCCATCATAAAGTAGAGCTTCATGCGGTTCCAGCCGGCCTCGAAGGCCGCCTTGGCCGCACGGTCCAGGTCCTCCTCGGTCACGTTCTTGTTAATGATGTCGCGCATGCGCTGGCTGCCGGCCTCGGGCGCGAACGTCAGGCCGCCCTTCTTTTCGCCGGCGACTGACTCGGCCATATCCACGCCAAACGAATCCAGGCGCTGCGACGGAATAGACACGCGAATACCCGTATCCTCCAGGCGACGGTTGAGCCTGCCGAGCACGTCGCGAATGCAGGAGTGGTCGGTCGTGGAGAGCGAGGTCAGCGACACCTCGTCATAGCCGGTCTTTTCCAGACCCTGAATCACCGACGAGACGATCTGGTCGGCCGAGCGCTCGCGCACCGGGCGATACGTCATGCCAGCCTGGCAAAAACGACAGCCGCGGGCGCAGCCGCGCAGGATCTCGATAGACAGGCGGTCGTGAACCAGCTGCGCATAAGGCACGCACGACTGCGACAGCGGATTCGTGGCGCCGAAATCCTCGACGACGCGCTTGTAGACCACGGTCGGCGCATCCTTGCCCTCACGCGGCACGGTGTAGCCATGCGGCGAGCAGGGCTCGTCGTGACGAACCTCATAGAGCGACGGCACGTAGTTGCCGGCAATGGATGCAAGCTGCTCGACAATCTGCGCGCGCGGGACCCCTTCGTCACGCAGGCGGCGATGCAGCTGGCAGGTCTCGAGCAGCGATTCCTCGCCCTCGCCGATGAGGATGGCATCGAAGAAGGCCGCGTACGGCTCGGGGTTGTACACCGAGGGGCCGCCGGCGATGATGATGGGGTCGTCTTCGCCTCGGTCGGCCGCCAACAGTGGAATGCCAGCGAGGTCGAGTGCCTCGAGGAAGTTCGTCACCGCCATCTCGTGCGGCACATGCAGACCGACGATATCAAACGAAGCGACCGGCGCTGCACCCTCGAGCGAGAGCAGCGGAATGCCCGCCTCGCGCATGGCGTCACCCATATCGGGCCACGGCACATAGCCACGCTCGCAGGAGATGCCCTCGGCCTGGTTAAGGATGTTGTAGAGGATGGCGATACCCTGGTTGGGCAGACCGACCTCGTACACATCCGGATAGATCAGGCAGCAACGGTAGTCGGCATCGGCCTTGGAAAGCGTACCCCACTCGTGATCGATATAGCGACTCGGCTTCTCGACCTTGGCGAGCAACGGCTCAATTAAATGAAAACAATCTTGGTATGCAACGCGCAACGGAAAACCCCTAAGCAGCGAGATCTGATGCGTCCTGATAGGACGCCATAGGACGGGTAGCGCCCGCGACCGTGGTCACCAGATCGCGAACGCGGGAGAACGTGGCAGTGACCACCTCGTTGGCACGGCTGTAGTCGACATCGCGCTCGTAGAGCGAAACAAGCGCACGGCCCATGCCGTAGGTGCCCGCGGCAGCAGTGAGCGCCTTGACGGCAAACCCAATATGCGGCGTCTGCTTGACGAGTGCGCGGGTGACCGCGCGGATCACAAGACCACCGGCAAGCACGCCCGCGACCTCGTAGCCGCGCTCAGGCTTAATACCGCGTCCAAAGACGGCAGCGAGCTCAAAGAGCATGCCCACCTGTGCCAAGGCCATAACGGGATAATCGGCGCCCGGCAAAAACACCAGCGCACCGGTCGCCATATTGGTGAGCGCGCACGAGGTGATGATGCGATTGGCCGCGGCGATACGCATGAAGGCAAAGTTCGCCGCAAAAGCCGTTTCCTTGTCGGTACGATCGAGAATCCAGCGCGCAAGCGTCTCGAGCAGATACGTCTTATCGGTTGCCGCTACCACGCCGAGCATGGGCGTAGACTCCTCGATAAACGGCACCTCCACAGCAGACTCGGCAAGCACGCACACGGGCGCGCCGGCGATCACGAGCTCCTGCACGGCACTCTCCAAGCGGTCGGAACCACACGAGAGCACCAGCACCACATCGGTATCGGTCTTAGGAGCAATTCGCTCCTCCCCCAGACGCTCGACGCGCACAATGCCCGAGGTCGTCTGCGGCACAAAGGCATCACGCACCGTCTCGGCCAGAAAACGCGAGGCGGACGAATCCAGATAGACCGAGACGCGCACCGGCGTATCGGATTCCTTCTTAACGGACGCGCCCATCTTAAAAGCGCGGGTCAGCTTATCTACGGGAATTTTCATAGCAAACCCCTCCAGCGGTTACGCGGCGCCCGAACGATGCCGCCATATGGATTGTACGATACCCACCGTCAGCAGCTGAATCATCATCGAAGACGAACCGAAGCTAATAAACGGCAGCGGAATACCGGTAATCGGCATCATGCCGATGCACATGCCGATATTTTCGAAGGTCTGGAACGCCCACATGCCAACGATGCCCACACACGAAAGACGCAAAAACAGCGACTCACACTTAAAGGCGACGCGAATCGTCGAAAAGATCAGCAGCACGTAGAGGCACAGGAGCAAAAAGGAACCGCAAAAGCCAAAGGTCTCGGACAGGAAGGCGAAGACGAAGTCGGTGTGGAACTCAGGCAGAAAGCCGCCGGCCGACTGCGTCGCATGACCCAAACCCTTACCAAAGAAGCCGCCCGAGCCAACGGCGATAAGCGACTGCTGCAGGTTGTAGGCATCGTCCGAATCGGCATTATCGGGGTCGATAAAGACCGTCAGACGGTTCATCTGATACTGCTTGATGAGCACATCGTGGCCGAGCAACGAATCAAAAACCGAATCGAGCGCCAGAACGAGGGCCACCAGGCCCACGAGCAGGGCCAGGGTCGACAGCACCCATTCGCGGCGTGCACCGCTCATACAAATGACGATGGCGCCCGAAACCAAAACAACCAGGCCCGAGCCCAGGTCGCCCATGGCAACGACGGCCAAAAACGGAATGGACAGCATGCCGCAGAGCTTGACGTAGTCGCGAACGGTATCGATGCGACCGTTATACTGCGAGCCAAGCGTAGCAATAAAGAAGATGGTGATGAGCTTGGCAAGCTCAACCGGCTGGAACGTCAAACCGATACCGGGAATCTTGATCCAGCCCGTCATGCCCAGACCGCCCGTATAGGACAGACCCGGAATCTTGGGCGAGAAGATCACGATCAGGTCGATGACGAGCAACGCCGTCGAGAAATTGGAAATACCGCGCAGGTCGGTACGCCAGACCAACACCGCCAGCACCGCTCCGATGCCAATTCCCAGCAAATGGCGCGAGAACGAAGCATCGGCCTTAAACTGCGAAGCCGACCAGATAATGATGGCACCGTAGGCGACGAGCGCCACAGTAGCCACGAGCACACCGATATGCACCTTTTGGCGAAACGTGCCGCGCGAGGCCGAAAGTTGCTTGTTGACGCGGTCCAGGCTGCTGCGAGAGCCGGTCTTGGTTGAACGGAACAGATCCGCCGGAGAAAAATCCATCGCAACCTCCTATCGAACCGAAGAATCGCCCGAGGCCGAAGAGGTATCGGGCTCGTCATAAATCACGCCGAGCACGTCGCGCACGACATGCATCGCGGTATCTGAGCCGCCGCCGCCCTGCTCCAGGACAGTAGCGATGACATACTTGGGATCATCGGCCGGTGCATATGCGCAGAACCACGCATATTCGTCCTCGCCGCTTTTCTCGCCCGTGCCCGACTTGCCGTATACCTGCGGCGTCAGGGTACCAAAGTGAGCCGCCAGGGACGTCGATGCCGTGTAAATCACATCGTGCATGCCGTTGCGAACTAGAGCCAAATCCGAATCGCTGTTGATCTTGGCATCCAGACGCTTCTTCTTGCCCTTGCCGTTGTACTTATAGGCATCGCCGTCGCCATCGCGCGACACGGCAGACAAAAACACATGAGGCACGTACTGTTTGCCACCGTTGGCAAGACCCATATAGGCGCACGCCATCTGCAGGGGCGTCACCAGGATGTCGCCCTGACCGATGGCAATGTTGGTCATATCGCCGGCATTCCACTTGCGGTCCTCGGCAGAGGCGTCGGTGAAGTACGACTCTTTCCACTCGGCATCGGGAATACGGCCCGCGCCCTCACTCGGCAGATCGATACCGCAGGTCTTGCCTAGACCCCAGCGACGAAAGACCTCCTGCAGACCCTCGGGATGTTGCTCGTCATAAAAGAACGCCTTGCCCATGTCGTAGAAGACGGGGTCGCACGAGTTGGCGATTCCCGACTGCAGCGTCATGGTGCCGTGGCCGGAATGCAGCCAGCAGTACTTGCCCCACGACTTGCCCAGACCCGTCCAATAACCCGTGCAGTTGGTCGTCTGCCCCGACGTGTAGGTTCCAAACTCAAGACCGGCCAGCGCCGAGAGCGGCTTGATGGTCGAGGCCGACATGTACTGTCCGCTAATGGCGCGGTTGAGCAGCGGGTGCGAGCCCTTGTCATCATTGAGCTCGGTCCACACGTCATTTGAGACGCCGCCGATAAAGACGGACGGATCGAACTTGGGCTGGCTCGCCATGCCCAAGATCTCGCCATTGTTGGGATCGAGACACACCACAGCGCCGTTGCCGGCATTGCTGTAGCCAGTGGTCTTGGCAAGCTCGATAGCGCTCGCCAGTGCCGTCTCACAGGCCTGTTGGATCTTAAGGTCGAGCGTGAGCTTAATGTCGGAGCCGGCCTTCGCGGGCACGGCGCCGGCCTGACCGGTCACATTGCCCGAGGCATCGACCTTGACGGTCTGCTCGCCACGAATACCCTGCAGCAGGTTTTCGTAGTAGCTCTCAACGCCCGCCTGGCCCACGATATCGCCCGACTGGTACGTAATCTTGCCAGCAGAAGCATCATCATCGCCAGAGGTTTTCTTATTCTGGGCCTCGAGCTGCTCGGAGGTAATGGTGCCGGTATAGCCCAAGATATGGCATGCCGTCTCGCCGTATGGATACTGGCGTTCGGTACGCTCGGCAATCTTGACGCCCGGGAACTCGCCGGCGTGTTCCTTGATATAGGCAACCGTGGAGCGACGGACGTCCGTCGCGATGGTATGCAGGCTCTGAGCGCCCTCTGTATTGTCCTGAATATTGCGAAGGACCGCCACATAAGGCATTCCAAGCACGTTGGCAAGATGGCGAACCAGAACCTCATCCTCGGCAAGGTCGCGGTAGGCCACGACAGCAAGTGAGGGACGGTTCTGGACAAGCGCCACGCCATTGCGGTCGAGGATGCGGCCGCGCACAGCGGGTGTGGTAACGGTGCGAGTCTGATTACTATTGGCCTGCTTCTCGTAATAGTCCGACGAGACCATCTGCATGCCCCACAGCTTGACGGCAAGTGCCGCAAACATCGCGCCCACACCCGTGGTGAGGATGGAAAAGCGGCCCTTAAAGGCGGTCGCCGCGGTATTGCCCTCGCCCTCGGTGGCGCGCGGGGCCGTTCCATGCTGTGTATCGTAGGTAAAACGGGAATCGCCACGACGCATGATGACCAGCGCGACCACGATGGCCACAACCAGCACGATACCGGCGATAATAACCGTCATCTGGGAAGACATCTACGGGCCTCCCCTATTTGAGCTTGCGGGTCTTGGGCTTAAAGCGCATACCCGTCTGGCGTCCGCCACGTGCGGAGAATCCATAGCCGGACTGCGGCACGACGCCGGACATCAAAAACGGAATGGCAACCAGACCCGTCAGGATCGAGGACGGCAGCGCATGGCCGAAGATCGCCACGACAAAGCTCGTCTCCAAACCCATAAACAGCAAGATGATGCTGTAGATCACATTAATGACGAGCGCAAAGGCGCCCACGGTGACGCCGCGCGCACTCGGGGTACCGCCCGTCTGACCGACGGCGCTGTGCACCAGGGCAAAAGAACCCACGGTCAGCAGGAGCGACATAACGCCCACCGGCACGGCAGCGGACAGGTCATAAAACAAGCCGCTGCAAAAACCGCACACGACGGCACGGGTCGGGTCGCCCGAGAACACGCTTAGGCACACCAGGATAATCATGAAGTTGACGCGACCTCCCGCAATGGAGATCTGCGGTGCCAAGCCTGCCTGCAACAGCACACACACGATGGCGGCGATTACAAACGTGCGGGAGCTCATCCCCTGCTCGTGTAGATCCATGGACATGCCCCCTATTCGCTCGAGCCAGAATCGGTCGTCTCGGACGTGTCGGAACTGTCATCCGAGCTCTCGTCCTTCGTCTTGGTCGCAGCATCGCGCGACGTTCCCTGCGGCGTGCTGTTGGCCGTGCTCACGTCCTCATCCGAGGCCGACTGTTCGTCGGTCAGCGAGGTGATGACCAGCACTTCCTCGTTGTTCTCGGCCGTGGTCTGAGCGCGCACCACAATGGTGTAGTACACGTCGTTTGCCGATTTCTCAACCGACGAGACGGTGCCAAGCGGAAGGCCCTTGGGGAACACGCCACCGATGCCAGAGGTCACGATGATGTCGCCAACCTTAACATCGGAGTCGACGCTCACGTACTCAAGACGCAGCGTGCCGTCAGCCTGACCCTGCAGCATGCCTTGGGCGCGCGTGTCCTGCACCATAGCGGACACGCCCGAGTTCTCGTCGCCAATCAGGCGCACGGTGGACGTCTTGGCCGAGACTTCGATGATCTGGCCGATAACACCGGCCGAACTCGTCACAGGCATGTTGATGGTAAGGCCGTCGGCAGAGCCCTTGTCGATGGTGACGGTCGAGGTCCAGGCATCGCCCGAGGCACCAACAATACGAGCTGCGGTCGATTTGAGGTTATAGGTCGACTGCAGGCCGACCAGCCCCTCCAGACGCTCAGCGGTCTTTTGAGCCTCGGAGAGCTCAGCAACCTTAGAGGTCAGTTCCTCGTTTTGCTTCTTAAGCTCATCAAGCGTGTCCTGCGACGCCGTAAGGTTAGAGAACACGTTGCCGATCGCATTGAAGGGAGCCGCCACAGCCGAACCCACAAAGCGCACCGGCGAGGTAATCGTCGTTACGCCCGAACGCACGGCATGAATCGGTCCTGCCTCGCCCTCGCGGATGTAAAACGTGAGCAGCAACACCGAAATCAGGCTGAAAACAATCAACGGGCGCATACCCGTTGATTGTCGCTTGGTATTCAGATTTGTGGAGAAACCCGAAGATCGTGCCAAATGGAATCCACCTTTTGGAAATTAAGCATTGGTCTGGACGAAGCCGCCATCAAACGCATTGGCCTCGAGCACGCGGGCACAGCCGTTAACGACGTTATCGAGCGCCGTGGGGCTGACGTTGACCGAAACGCCGGTCTCATCGCGCAGGCGCACGTCGAGACCGCGCAGCAGCGCGCCGCCACCGGTCAGCAATATGCCATAGTACATAAGGTCCGAGGCAAGATCGGGCGGCGTGGCATCGAGTGCGTCCTTGACGGCCTTGGCCATCTCGTCAAGCGGCTTGTTGAGTGCGCGACGAATCTCCTCGCTCTCGATGCGCACGGTCTTGGGCAGACCGGTGATCACGTCGCGGCCGTTGACCTCGACATCGAGCTCGTCCTTGAGCGGCACGGCGGAGCCGACCTTGATCTTGATGTCCTCTGCCGTACGCTCGCCGATGGCCAGGTTGTAGGCATCACGAACGTGCGTGAGGATGGCCTGATCGAACTCGTCGCCGGCAATACGGATGGACTGCGAGACGACGATGCCGCCCATAGCGATAACGGCAACCTCGGTGGTACCGCCACCGATGTCGATGACCATGGAGCCGGTGGGCTCCTCGACGGGCAGGTCGGCGCCGATAGCGGCAGCCATGGGCTCCTCGATCAGGTAGGCCTGGCGGGCACCGGCCTGGATCGTGGCCTCAAAGACAGCACGCTTCTCGACCGACGTGACGCCGGAGGGAACGCAGACGACAACGCGCGGACGCGGGGTCCACGGATAGCGCTTCTCGGAAGCCTTGTCGATAAAGTAGCGGAGCATGGCCTCGGTAACGTCGAAGTCGGCGATGACGCCGTCCTTCAGGGGACGAACGGCCACGATGTTGCCGGGCGTACGGCCAAGCATGCGCTTTGCCTCGATACCGACCGCCAGGATGCGCTCGTCGTTCTTGTCGATGGCGACGACGGAAGGCTCGCGGATGACGATGCCCTTGCCGCGCACGGAGACAAGCGTATTTGCGGTGCCGAGGTCGATGGCAAGATCGCCCGCATAGCTACCGAAGAACATATCCATCAAAGAAAACAACGCAACTCCTGATGTGTTGGATGATTGCTGGAAAACTACTAGCTCATCATACTAGCGCAAGCCCGGCACCTCACTTGCGGTGAAGCGCCGGGCAAAGCTAAATCCCATAAGGTCACTACTGGTTGTCAGCAGCCGAGAAATCCATATCGAGCGAGGAAACGGCCCAGCCGATATGGTTGTCGGAGCGCACGAATTTGACGGTGTACTCCTGCTCGCCGCCCTTGGACAGCGATGCCTTCACCTTAGCGGTCGTCTCGGTCATGGACTGATCCATGCCTTCGACGGACACAGTGGCACCCTGCGGAATCGAGGAGATGATCATCGACTTAGCGTCCTCGGACAGGCTCGAGGCCAGGCAAGACTCGGCCTTTGCCGTGTCACCGTCGCCGGCAGCCTGGAACAGATCGGAAACGACAGACTCCTGGGACGGGAAACCAAAGCCGCGCGTGTAGGCAAAGCCCAGACCGCCCACGGCGATCAAAATGAGCAGAAGCAGCACGATGAAGACTTTGAGACCCGTGTGGCGGTGGCGACGACGGACCTTGGCCTGCTTACGATCCTGACGGTCCTGCTGGACCATCTCGGACTCGGACAGCGTAAAGAAGCCGGTGTCCGAGGGATCGGGCATAAACTGACCGGTCGCGCCCGTAGGATCGAGCGGATCGACGGCAGGAGCGTCCATCGCGGGCGCCGGAGCCGTGGCCATAGCCGTCTGGGCAGACAGCGCGGCAAGCGAATCGTGCACGCGGGCAAGCTCATCGGCCTGCTCGGAGGTGAGCTGGTAGATACCATCGGCAGTAGCGGCGTTAAAGGCGTCGAGTGCGTCGGAGGGACGGCCGGCGGCAGAAAGCGCCTGACCCATGCCAGCGTTGAGCGCACGCGTGTCGTCGCGGGGGCCGGCAAAGTCGATAGCCGTACGGTAGGTCTCCACGGCATCCGCCGGACGGCCGAGCTTAATGAAGCAACGACCGAGCTCGCCGAGTGCGGCGGCAGGAGCCGGATTGGCGCCGTCGATGGCAGCCTGACGGAAAGCAGTACCCGCGTTGGCATAGTCGCCCGACTGGAACAGCGCGTTACCCAGGCCCAGATAGGCCTTGAACGGCGTGGCATAGGAAGCATCCTGCGTAGCAGCAGAGAACGCCTGGGCGGCCGTCGTGTAGTCGCCCACGGCGGCGAGTGCCTTGCCGCGGTTGGTGAGCAGCGCGCCGCGCTTGCCGTAGGTGCCGTCATTGAGGGCAGCGGCGTAGGCCTCGGCGGCCTCGGCATACATGCCCAGGTGCATCAAGGCGTTGCCACGAAGGTGATCGGCCTCGCCCATAATCTCATCGGGAGTTTTTGCCGCCCCAAGCATCTGGGCTGCAGCGGAAAAATCACCCGCGCGGTAAGCGGCGCGGCCCTGTTGGATCAGCTGGCTATTCAAGGAAGTCCCCTTTACTCGTGAACGATCTCGACATGGACGATCTCGTCGCCGGCACGCAGCTGCGAAATCACATCGAGACCCTCGACCGTGGTACCAAAGACGGTGTAACCGGAATCGAGGTTATGCTGGGCGCCCAGGCAGAAGTAGAACTGCGAACCCGCGGAATCGGGGTCCATGGAGCGTGCCATGGCAAGGGCACCATCGACATGGCTGTTGCGCGGATTGGTGGCAAACTCGCCCTTGATGCAGTAGCCGGGACCACCGGTACCGGGCATGCCGTCGGGGCCCTCAAGACCGGCAGCGACGTCGGCGCCGGACATATCGCGGGTATTGGGGTCGCCGCCTTGGATGACAAAACCGGGCACATAGCGATGGAACTTAAGGCCATCATAGAAGCCCATCGTAGAAAGCTCGCAGAAGTTCGCGACATGAATGGGAGCGCCCTCGCCGTCAAACTTGACCTTGATGGTACCCTTCGACGTCTCGATAACGGCGCACTCGTCGCCGGCAAGCTGATACTCGGGCGTGTAGAGCTCTTTCTTAAAACCAAACATGTGGTTCCTTCCTCGTGCGTTTAAAGCATATTTGTACGAATTGTAGCAATAAGCATGCGCTTACATCAATTGCGCACGTAGGTTATGCCGACTATGGCGAACTAATTTTAGGAACGCTGCTGCGGCTTCCAGGAGCCCACGTTGGCGTCGTACTGATTAAGCGCGCTGTTGCCACCCTGAGCGATGGGCGCCAGGATCTCGCTTTGGTGAGAACTCATCGACTCGCCATCGGGAATGGCCAGCGAGATGTCCCAACTCTGGCAGATCACGTCGACGCGCTCATACATCCACTCGGCAAGCTGCTTTAAGTGGGCAATGTCGTCCGCATAGACCGTATCGTCCTGGTACTTAAGGTTGCTGAGCTCATCTTGCGTCTTTTTAATCTGGTCGCGCAGGGCGTAAGCACTCTGCGACAGCTCCTGACGGGTGGACAGCGGCGTTCGGAGATAGCCGTTGTTAAAGGAATCGATGACCTCGCCGATCTGGTCCTCGTCACCGTAGGACACGATGGTCTGATACAGACCGTCGATCCTGGTATAGAGCTGATCATCGGTGAGCACGGTTTCTTCCTGGACCACCTCGGCAGAATCGTCCTGCTTGGTATCGTCCTCAGTCGCCTCGCCCTTTTGGCGCGTGGGGAAGGTGGTTTGTGCAGCTTGGCCAAACTGGTCGTAGAAGCCAGGCATGACACCCATGGGATCGGTCGTCACGAACCAATAGGCACCGCCGCAAACGACGGCAAGGACTGCGATGACGATGAGCGGCTTAGGGATATGACGCTTGTGCTTGTGATAGGCGTCCTCGTCGGGATGCACCTTGCGCTTGGGTTTTTGAGCATCGTCGTGCAGGGAAACCGGCGTAGGAATATCGACCTTGGGAATACCGAAATCCTTATCGAAAGCCGGCAGCACGCAGGTCTCGTTAGGATCGGCGGCGTCCGAAAGCACCGCAGCGGCAGAGGCCGGCGCATGCGGCACCTCGGTATCGATCTGCTCTTGCGTTAGGCGCGGAAAACCCGCCGTGCGGCCCGCTGCCAGGTCGGATGCGGCCGCGTCCTCGGAGAGGATACCCGGAGCGGGGCGTCCGCATTTGGGGCACGTACGATCATGTGGAGAAAGACGGGCACCGCAGCCCTCACAGAACACGAACTCGGTGTGCTCCGGACCATCGCCCGGACCCACATAGGCGTTGCAGTAGGGGCAGAACGAGGCGCCGTCCTCGATAGTCTTAAGGCAATGCGGGCAGATCACGGCATCCTCTTTTCGAAGCAATTCAAACAATCGAGGTTAGAGCATAACATCGCCACGGCCCCACAGGAACAAGGCACCAATTCAACATCGCCAGGGCGCGTAGCTACTTCTTCTTTTTGCTTGGCATCGAGACTTTGATGCCTTGGGCGGACTTGGTCACACGAGAGCGCTTAGCTCCGGTACTCTTCTTTTTCTTGGGCTGGGCCTGGGCCACGCCCTCGAGTGCGCGGGCCTCGGCCTCGCGAGCGGTGCGATCTTCGCGGCGCTGCGCCATGTCGGCGGCGACGCGCTTGGCAAAACGTTCGGCCGTCGAGCCCGTCGAGCTCACCTTGCCGCCACCGCGACCCAGGCGGACGCGCACACCGCGGCCAAAACCAGTTGCGGCATGACGACGACGCGGCTTGAGCGAATCCATCATCGTGGCGAGCTTAAAGAACACCGAGCAGGTAAAGACCACGATAACAGCCAAGATAACCATCTGGCCCATCGACAGGTTGGCAATAGACAGCAGCTCCGGGAATCCGATAACGCCCACCAGGATGCCGGCGACTACAAACACAAAGAGCACCACACGTAAGGGCGTGAGAGGCTGCGAGATGCGCCAGATTAGGCTGACGCTCGCCGCGCACGACGTAAGCAGGCACATCGTAGACAGCGTGAGCTGGCTAAAGCCAAACACGCGCGCCACAAAGATGTCGAGCGCCGCAGCCAAAATGACCGCAATCGACGCCGGCAGTGCACGCTTGAGTACGTTGCTCAAAAACGCACCCTTCACACGAGCATTGTTGGGCTCCAGGCCCAACACAAAGCCCGGCGCGCCGATGCAGAAGAAGTTAATGAGCGTCATCTGGATGGGCTCGAAGGGGTACGGCGGCAGCGCGATACACAGCGCCGCCAGGCCCATCGAGAACAGCGTCTTGGTCAGGAACAGTGAGGCCGAACGCTGCAGGTTGTTGATGGAGCGACGGCCCTCGGCCACCACGGCGGGCATCGAGGCAAAATCGTTGTCGACGAGTACGATTTCGGCCACATTACGCGCGGCATCGGAGCCGGCCGCCATGGCGACGGAGCAGTCGGCCTCCTTGAGCGCCAGCACGTCGTTGACGCCGTCGCCCGTCATGGCCACGGTGTGCTCGCGGCGCTTGAGCGCCTGCACGAGCTCGCGCTTCTGCTGCGGGGTCACACGACCAAAGACATGGTAGCGGTCCACTGCGGCATCGAGCTTGGCCGGCGTATCGAGCGTCGTGGCGTCCACATAAGCGTCCGCCCCCGGCACGCCCACCACGCGCGCGATCGACGACACCGTACGCGGGTCGTCGCCGCTGATCACGTTGAGGGTCACGCCCTGCTCGTTAAAGTAGCCGATGGTCTCGGCCGCCGAGGTACGAATCTCGTCGCGGATGGTCACAAATCCCACGGGCTCGGCCTCGCCCACCATATCCCCATCGGGCGTAAAGCCGTCCACGCGCGCCACCACGAGCACGCGGCAGGTATCGGCAAGCTCGGCGACACGGTTCTCGACCTGGGCAAACGCACGATCAGAGAGCACAAATTGCGCGGCGCCCATTACGTAGGAGCCCTGCGCAAAAGAAGCGCCGCTCCATTTTTTAGACGACGAGAATGGAATGACCGACAGCGGCTCGGACACCTCGACCGGGCGATCGGCGTAATAGTTGAGCAGCGCCTGGCAGGTCTCGTTGGCATCGGCCGAAGTCGCACGTGCCACGTTAGCCAGCGCAAAATCGAGCACTGTGGTATCGACGGGAACAGCCGCCTCGTCCGAGTCCACGCCAAAGCCAACACCCTCAACAGGCAGCGGATACGTGCCCTCGACCTCCATACGGCCCGACGTGATGGTGCCCGTCTTGTCCAGGCACAGCACGTCGACGCGAGCGAGTGTCTCGATGCAGTAGAGCTGCTGTGCCAGCACCTTGCGGCGGGCCAGGCGCACCGTGGCGATGGCGAGCACCGACGAAGTCAGCAGCACCAGGCCTTGCGGGATCATACCCAGCAGGGCGCCCACCGTGGACAGCAGCGCCGACGAAGGCACATGACCGGCCAACAGCTCGGAGAAGCACCACGAAAGCGCGCTATCGCCCGGGGTTCCCGCGGCATCCCACAGCTCGCTCACACTCGAGGCAAACAACGCCAAACCGAGCGGGATCATGATGATGCTCGCAAAGCGCACGATGGCGTTCAGCGCGTTCATGATCTCGGAATTAACCTTTTTGACGTACTTGGCCTCGTTATTAATTTTGGCCACGTAGTTGTCGGCGCCGACATGGATCACGCGGGCGCGCAGCAGGCCCGAGTCGATAAAGCTGCCGCTCATGAGCTCAGAGCCTGGCTGTTTCTTAATAAGGTCGCTCTCGCCCGTCAGCAGGCTCTCGTTCACGAGCGCCTCGCCCGACACCACCACGGCGTCGGCGGGAATCTGGTCGCCGCGCCCCAAGCGGATGATGTCGTCGAGCACGATCTGGTCCAGGCCGAGCTCCACCTCGGCGCCGTCGCGCACCGCGATGGCCTTCTTGGAGGTCAGCAGCGTGAGCTTATCGACCATCTTCTTGGAACGCATGGACTGAATGACGCCAATAGCGGTGTTCAAGAACACCACGAACAGGAACGTCAGATTCTTAAACGAACCGGTCAAAATGACCAGGAAAGCCAAGATCACGTTGATCAAATTGAACAGCGTGCAGAGGTTCTCGATGATGAGCTCTTTGACCGACTTGGTCTTGAGTTCCATGTTGCGGTTGATTTTACCGGCGGCGATACGCTCCTCGACCTCGGCGGTTGAGAGTCCGCGCTCGATATCCGTTGCTGCCATACCACGTCCCATCACGTCGCGTCGGTATAAGAAAAACCGCCCGGACCATGCGAGGTTCGGACGGTCTTACGTTCGATGGTGCCCCATGTTGGATTCGAACCAACGGCCTTCTGCTCCGGAGGCAGACGCTCTAATCCCCTGAGCTAATAGGGCCAACGTTTGGCATTATACCCAAGTGCACCACGGGCTATCAAAATAAAAGAAAAAGCTTTGCAATTCCTAGGAAGACGCGGCGCAACGGCCCACTTTAGAAGGCAAAAGCGAGTCAGATAGTATAAACTCTCATGCACCATATATACACGGCTCGCGATGCGGGCCGTTTTTGCAAAAGTTATCCATCGAGGTGAGAGGCACACCATGATTGCAATTTTAAAGCAGAGCGCCAGCGACGAGGCCGTCGGCCATATCGTCAGCTGGATTGAGAAAAAGGGCCTGAAGACCGATGTCTCGCGCGGCGAGAATGAGACGATTATCGGCCTGGTGGGCGATACGACCAAGATCGACCCGTTCCTGCTCGAGTCCATGGATGTCGTCGAGCGCGTGCAGCGCGTCTCCGAGCCGTTCAAGCGCGCCAACCGCAAGTTCCACCCCGAGGACTCCGTCATCGACTGCGGTCACGGCGTCAAGATCGGCGGCGACCAGTTCCAGGTCATCGCCGGTCCCTGCTCCGTCGAGGGCGAGAACCTCATCCGCATCGCACGCCGCGTGAAGGCCGCCGGCGCCACGATGCTGCGCGGCGGTGCCTACAAGCCCCGCACCTCCCCCTACGCCTACCAGGGCATGGGCCCCGCCGGCCTCGACCTGCTGTGCGAGGCGTCTGCCGAGCTCGACATGCCGATCGTCACCGAGATCATGGATCCACGCGACGTGCAGGTCTTCTTGGACAAGAAGATTGACGTCATGCAGATCGGCGCCCGCAACGCCCAGAACTTCCCCCTGCTCAAGGAGGTCGGCAAGACCCAAACCCCGATTCTGCTCAAGCGCGGCATGTCCGGCACGATCGACGAGCTGCTTATGGCAGCCGAGTACATCATGAGCGAGGGCAACGACAACGTCATCCTGTGCGAGCGCGGTATCCGCACCTTCGAGACCCGCACCCGCAATACCTTCGACCTCAACGCCGTGCCGGTTCTGCACCACCTGTCGCACCTGCCCGTCGTCGCCGACCCCAGCCACGCCACCGGCTACACCCGCTACGTTGAGCCCATGGCGCTCGCCGCGACCGCCTGCGGCGCCAACGGCCTGGAGATCGAGGTCCACGACGAGCCCAGCCGCGCATGGTCCGACGGCGCTCAGGCCCTCACCCCCGACCAGTTCGACGACACCATGCGCCGCATTCGCGCCATCCGCGAGGTCGTCTGCCAAGAGACCATGGAGTAGCCCATGGGTACGGTGAGAAACGCGCGCGTTAACCAGGGCGGCCCCAAGTGCGCCGGTATCGTCGGCCTTGGCCTCATCGGCGGTAGCTTTGCCCGCGGCTATGCCCAGGCGGGCGTCCGCGTGCTGGCCTGGGACCCCGATGACGATGTCATGACGGCCGCCAGCATGGGCACTGTCGCCGGAGAGCTCAACGACAAGACACTCGGCGAATGCGACATCATCGTCCTGGCTTGCTACCCCGAGGCATGCATCGAGTGGCTCGAGACGCACGCCAAGGCGCTCGCCGACGCCACCGACACCGACGCCATCATGGGCCCTGTGGTGATCGACACGGTGGGCGTCAAGGGCATCGTGTGCGAACGTGCCTTTGAGCTTGCCCGCGAGCACGGCTTTTACTTTGTGGGCGCGCACCCCATGGCGGGCACCCAGTTCTCGGGCTACGCTAACTCTCGTGCCGACCTGTTCCAGGGCGCCCCGCTGGTGCTCGTACCGCCCGCGGTAGACGATGCGCTCAAGCTGGAGCTTTTGGGCCAGGTGCGCGAGATGGTGCGCCCCTTGGGCTTTGGCAAGTTCAGCGTGACCAGCGCCGCCGAGCACGACCGCGTCATCGCCTTCACGAGCCAGCTTGCGCACGTGGTATCCAACGCCTACGTCAAAAGCCCCACCGCCCAGGTCCACCACGGCTTTTCGGCCGGTAGCTACCGCGATCTCACCCGCGTGGCGCACCTCAACCCGCAAATGTGGTCCGAGCTCATGATCGACGACGCCGACGCGCTCGCCTTCGAGATCGACCATCTGATCGAGTCGCTTGGCGCCTACAGCCGTGCGCTCAAGGACCGCGACCAGCGCTATCTGGAGAATCTCCTTGCCGAGGGCGACCGCATTAAGCGCGCACTCGACGACGAGGCCTCCCACTAGACCACCTATCACGCCAGGTCGAAAGGACCATAGCTTATGGCGATTACCATCGATATCGACACTGCACGCCCCTACCAGGTGCATGTTGGCACGTTTTTGCTGGAGCAGGCGGGACCGCTCGT
>DBFAHJ010000174.1:0-5391 GCA_048227095.1 Collinsella aerofaciens
ACATTGTAAATGGGAATAAGCAGCGACAGAACAGGGCTGCCAGAGGCGTTAGTAGACAAATGTGCTCCTTAGGAAATACCTGTCGTTTCATGGTATCAAAGGGTCAGCGCGCCAGCGGGCGTTTATATAATCTATGGAGCCTCTTGCGGGCAAAGCGGCCCCACGTCATGCGGCGGGCCCATGGCAGGTTCCTGCGTTTTATTCAAAGCTTGCCGCCAAGGTGCGCCGAGCCTTTACAATAGGACAGTCCCAAGGACGTATTCGATAGCTTCCGCGCTGCACTCACCCGCCGCGCGTGAAAGGATATATTGCCCCATGCCTTCAACCCTTCCCGCTCCCATCGATAAGCTCGCCATTGTCGTCGTTACGTACAAGCGCCAGGAACTCCTGGCCAACTTGTTCGACTCCATGACCGAGCTTACGGCAGCGCCCTGGCGCATCGTGATCGTCGATAACGAGAATTCGCGTGAGACCGAGGCCATGTGCACCGCATTCAACGAGCGCCTGGCCAACCTGTGGGGCACCGACATCGAACAGCCCGACGCGAAGGGCGGCACTGACCGCGTCATCTACGCACCACAGCTCGAAAACGGCGGCGGTGCAGGTGGCTTCTCCGCCGGCACCAAATGCGCCTACGACCTGGGCGCCCAGTGGTTCTGGGTGATGGACGACGACGTGCTCGTCATCCCCGAAGGCATCGAGCGTCTTGCCAAGTGGACCGACCGCTACGATGTCATCCAGGGTTCGCGCCTGGACTTTGACGGCGGCGCCTTCTTTTGGCAGTACCAGCTCATCCTTTCGCTTGGTATCCCCAACCCCATCGCTAAGTGGGACCTGGGCCCCAAGGGCTACCGCGCCATGAACCAGCTGTGCTTTGAGGGCGGCATGTTCTCGCGCCGCGTGGTCGACAAGATTGGCCTGCCCGACGCGCGCTTCTTTATCTACGGCGACGATGCCTGCTACGGCTACGTAGCCAGCCAGCACTTCCCCGCCGCCGTGGTCGCCGACGTGGTGCTCAAGCGTGCCCGCGCCGTCTCCAACTGGGATATCGCCGGCAAGCGCCAGCTCAACTCTACGAGCGACACCAACCGCTACTACATCATGCGCAACCGCGGTTATCTGGCCCGCTACATGCAGATTTACGGCGACTATCACCCCGTGCTGTTCCGTCTGGGCAACGCCGCGACCTTCTGCAAGGAGTTCATTCGCCTGGCCGCCGTTGACAAGTGCTTTAAGACCGGCATTCCGGCGCTGCGCCGTGGCATGAAGGACGCCCGCAAGATCGTTAAGGATCCCAACTGGAAGCCCATGCCGCCCATGAAGGACACCGAGTAACGGAAGCCGGAAACACCTCGGCGCTTAAAGCAGCTGGCACACCGTAGCCACATGCTGCCCATCAAAACCGAACCCCCAGCGCATGCGACCCACGCCGGGGCGCGGCACACGGATTTCGTCGATGCCGTCGCGCTCTATGTCGAGTAGCGACTGCACGGCCAGCAATTCCAACCCTAGCGCATCCACATCGGGGTCATACATCAAGTTAATCGTTATCAGTGGGCGCTCGTCCAGCATGCCAATCGTGTCTGCTACGTCGAACACAGCACCCGTAGGGAAAACCTGGATGTCCCAGCGACCCGCGCCACACTTTCGCCTCGAGGCAGGATTGGCATAGCCCGGCAAGCCAAAGCAGAGTCCCTGCAAGAGCAGATGATATGGTAGCGGCTTATCTGGGTCGGTCTCACCGATTCCCGCATCCCCCAGGATGCGGCTTAGCGCCCGCCTCACCGTATCCTCGTTCCCACGGCACAGCCCGTCGCGAAACGCATCGACGTCTCGAATGTCTTCGGCAGCGCACTCAAACCACTCAACAATCACTAGACGCAAGGCCTGGCGAAGCTCGTTATTGGGCAATCGCAAAGCACGGAGCCGATCGCCATGCTCTGGCTCCTCAGTCATATCCGTCGTGAGAAAACCGGACAGATACAGCGCTGTCCACATGCCATCGTCAGGCGAGACATCTGGCTCTGCAGTGCCCAAACAAAGCGGGACCTCAGCACACCCATAGGCCTCGAGCAAATCAAACAAGA
The DNA here is from genome assembly GCA_048227095.1 of Collinsella aerofaciens. Taxonomy (GTDB): domain Bacteria; phylum Actinomycetota; class Coriobacteriia; order Coriobacteriales; family Coriobacteriaceae; genus Collinsella; species Collinsella aerofaciens_CF. Next base: position 2,088 of record DBFAHJ010000174.1, read on the forward strand.
CCGAAAGGCGGTCGAGATTCCACCCGGCAACTACCCTACTCAGGCAATCGGCATATCCATACAGATCGGCACGCACAGGCGCCGTGCAGCCTCGGCCCAGAAAACCGATCACACGCTCTGGACTCGAGCAATAGGCCCTGCCAAACCGATATCCCTCGAGCCATTCACGCGCGTCATCCAGGTATTCCTCGCGCCCAGCATGATTCAAAAGAGCCTCGACCTCGGCATCCGAAATACCGAAACATCGGTCACACCACGCCGACAGCGGCGTCGTCAGACAATACGAGCAGCAGTGCAAAGAAAGCGCCGCTTCGGCAGGGCCGGGACACTCCCCCATCAGGCACGTCAGCCGCAACGAATCGCGCGCAGTGGCAATGGCGTCAAACAGTACACGGTCAAGTAGTTCTGCCGGATCGGCGTCGGAAGCGCCCCTCGCGCTCGCACGGCCCAACCACGCCGCATCGTACCCATCAACGAGCAATACAACCTGCTCATCGCAGGCAATCTCCAGCAGCTCTATGAGCACACCGAGCACCGAGTCAACCTCGTCCGCGCTCGCCACGCCACGCGCGACGCGTTCGATGTGACGCACCTTATCTCGAGCTAAATCAGGAGCCTCCAAGAGCGCCAACAAGCGAGCGCACTCGCCCGAAAGGGCATCGCGCACGACGTCGGCAATAGCGGCACCACGCCTCGCAGCGCCAGAAAAGTCCAGCGATATCACCGGATAGCAAGCATACTCATCCCGATAGCGCCCACCGTCTGCATCCCAAATCTGAGCATTGGCAAACAAACGCTGATCAGCGCGACCAACCGCTGGACGCTCCAGAAAAGCCCTGAGCATCGACAAGTTCATGCTTTTGCCAAAACCCTCGGGTCGACAGCACACCACAACGGACGCGTCGCAGTCCAACGCATCGGCAATAAACATGGTCTTGTCGACCAGCGTGCAGCAACCAAGAGCCTCCGCATAGTCGTGCATGCCAATGGGCAAAGCCGCATCGTCGGCACAGCCGATCAAACGCACGCCAAAGCCAGCAGCACAATCAACATTTGCCTGTTCAGACACCAAAACGTTCCCCCTAAATCGCAGCACGATGCCAATTGTAATGACCGCATCGCATGTACCGATGTCGCCGCGCAAACATATCGGGCAACGGTAGTAACAAGAGGTGTGAGGGGGCACAATTAATCGTTGCACAACAAAACGGGGCCCGATACATTCGCACCGGACCCCGTCCCGACTATTTAGTTATCTGGCAACTAAGAGCCTACTCCCCCGAGTCGTCCTCCCCAGAAGCCTTCTTCTGCTGATCGAGCTTATACTTACCACTTACGATAGACGTAGCGCCCAGCGTGGCCAAGCTCGCGCTGGCAAGGCTCGCCATAACGATAAGGTCGCCCGTCTTGGGCATGTTACCGCCCGAAGTCTTAGTCGTTGTAGTGGTAGTTGTAGTGGTCACCGTCTTGGAGTCATTTTGCTCTTGGTTCTGGTTGTCGGTGTTGCCCTTACTGCTGTCCTCGCCCTGCTGCTTTCCGTCCTCGGTCTTGTCCTTGTTCTTGTCCTTCTCCTCAGATTCAGACTTCTTGTCCTCGTCCTTCTTCTGAGCGGACTTGTCGTCCTTCTCATCAGAGCTAGAACCCTTATCGGATTCAACCTTCTCGGAAGCCTTATCCTTGGAGTCGCCCTTTACGGCTTCGGTCTTTTCCGTGGAAGCCTGATCAGAGTTGTCCTTGTTCTGAGTCGAACCATTATTGACGCCAGCCATCAGCGAAGAGCCCAGCGTAGAACCAAGCTGCTCGGAGAAAGAAGGCTTCTTGTCCGGCGAAGCAACGGGAGCGTCCGGCGCCTTATTCGAGTCGTCCTTGGAAGCATCGGAATCAGGGGTTGCGTCAGAGCCAGAGCCGTTGTTAGAGCCGGTGTCAACGGACGAATCGCTCGAGCCGGTAGATGAGTTAGAGGTGTCAGCGCCGGTCGAACCAGAAGCGTCGCTGTCCGTATTGCCGGCAGAGCTTGAAGACGAATCGCCCGCAGCAGAGCCGTTCGAATTGGAGCCGTTCGAGGTAGAGCCGTCGTTGGTAGTGCCACCAGCCGAGCCATTACCGTCAGCATCGGTCGAGGGCGTATCCATCCTGTCATCGTTGGGATCGTCACTCGAGTCGTCATTCGAATCAGGTGTCGGCGAGGGCGCCGGTGTGGGCTCGGGCTGCACGGGCGTCGCAGCGGCTGCCTCGTCCTCGGCGATATAAGCCAAGCAGTCCTTCAGCTCATTCTTATAACGATTCTTCCAGCCCTCATGATACTGGGGCTGGCTCGAATACTTGGTCGCCACGTTATTGACCACGCTGTTGGAGAGCGCCGTCACAAACTCGCGGTCGGACATATCATTGGAAAGATTCGCCCAGCGGAAAAAGTCCCTGCAGCCACCGGTGCCGCACATGTTGGTAATGCTCCACACCATGCCCTTGACGCAATCGGCGCGGCCCGAAATATCAATACCCAGGCCGCTCTTGAGCCACGCCTCGGTCACCGCATAGTACGAGTTGTACGCATACGCATCTTGAAGTGCTGAGAACTCAACAGGATCGGTGTTGTACGCACCTTGGAAGGCATCCTGCGCGATATGGCCCAGCTCGGTGAGCTGGCCGTTCTCGTACATGACATTACTCGTGTTGGAAATCTCGCTGCCGCGATCAATCGCATCCTTGAGCATGCTGTATTTTTCGGGGTTGTAGTTGTAGGCCTGCTTCATAAACGGAATGAGCGACCAACGACGGTCGAACTGGTAATAACCCAGCGCGTTATAGCCGTCACCGTACGAAAAGCCCTGGTTGTAGTTGCCATGGCTCTCGTACTTGGTAAAGTACTTCATCTCGGGAGTCACGTTGACAAACGAAACGCCCTGGACCGACCTCAGTACGCCCGAGAAGGACTGCTGGGTGTAGAGACCCTTATCGATATCGGTGGCATCCGAGGCAACGCCCGGCGTGGGCTCCTCGGCAGCAGCGGGTGCCGGCGCGGAAATGGCGCCAAACGAAAGCGCCAGCGTCAGGCCCGCGACAATCGCGGAATGCTTGGGCTGCATAAGATCCTCCCTGCATTGGTGTAGTTAAAGTGCAGTTTGCAAAGATAAAAGTAAGTATTGCAGCTCGCCCGTTGTTGCACAACAACCCCTCGGTAAACGGCAACAACCCTCCGCGAAATCTTAAGGAATTAAACAAACTGGTCGTCGGGCGCCATCAGAAGCTCGCCGTATCGCTCCATCAGCCCGTCCCTCAACTGACAGAAAGCGGGGATATAGAC
>DBFAHJ010000175.1:0-5810 GCA_048227095.1 Collinsella aerofaciens
GATGTCCATGAATCGTGCGGGGATTCTAGAGCCATCGTATCGGCTCTTTGCGCGCCTTGCCATGCATTGTCTGGGCGAGCCGGCGGGCAGGATACGCAAGAAGCTTCCCGTGCGCGAGCTGTCGCGGTACTCGCTGCGCGACGATTTGGAAGGGGAGGGCGAGCGCCTGTTCCAGGCCGGCGAGGTTGAAGCCGTTGATACCATCGACCATATCGAGATTCGCATGTTTGGTGCGTTTCGCGCCGAGCGCGATGGGTTTCCCATCACGGACAAAATGTGGCGTCGCAAGAAGGCGGCGACGCTTGCCGAGCGGCTTGCGCTGGGCATGGATGCGCTCGTCGATCGTGAGACGCTGGCCATGGAGCTGTGGCCCCATGCCGAGTTTAATAGCGCCCGCAACAACCTGTACTCGACGATATCGCGCTTGCGGTCGGCTTTGGGACCGACGCCGGATGGCAAGTCGTGCGTGCTCATCCAAAATGAATGCATTGGGCTCAACGGCGACTACGTCAAGACCGATGTGCGGCTATTTGACCAGATAAGCCGCGAGGTTTTGGGAAATCGCACGGGTGCGCGCGGGCCCCATCTGGTCGAGTTGTGCCTTAAGATTGAGCAGCTTTATGCCGGACCGTTGTATGTTCCCAATGGCTGTAATCCCACTTACTTTTTGCGCATGCGGCGCATTATGCAGTCAAAGTACATCGATTGCATGATTAAGGGAGCAAATGCCGCTCTAGAAGAAAACGATCTGCAGTCGGCGATTTGGCTGGCGGAGTCGGGGCTTCGGCAGGAAACGGCGCGCGAGGATATGGTGCGCTGCGCCATGCGCGTCTACAGTGCGGCGGGGCGGCGGCGCGATATCGTCGAGCTGTACAGCGGGCATATGCACCACCTGAGGGAGCAGGTCAATGGCGTGCCCGAGCCCGAGACGCGGCGTCTATACGAGCGCTTGGTGGAGGGGCGGCTCAATCGCGTGCTGGTCGAGCGATAAAAAACGGGCGCCCGAAGTACTTGGGCACCCGTAAGCTTGCTATGTGTTGGATCGCCGGATCATTGGCTCTTAGACGAGCTTGATCTTCTCGATGTCCTTGCGCGAGGACTCGCGATACAGTGAGAACTTGCGGCCGATGACCTGGACGACCTCGGCGTGGCAACGCTCGGCGAGCTCCTCGGCGGCCTCGCGGGCGGAAAGGCTGGAGCCATCGAGCACGGAGCACTTAACGAGCTCGTGCTTCTCCAGGTAGGCGACCGTCTGCTTGACGGTGCCCTCGTTGACATCGGACTTGCCGATGATGATGGCGGGGTTGAGGTGATGGGCCATGCTGCGAAGCTGCTTGACCTGTGCTCCTGTCAGTGCCATGGGTTCTCGCTTTCTATGTATGGGGCGCCCCGCGACGGGGCCTTAATCTACGTGAGCTGTCCCACGATAGCGCAGGAACGGCGCGGTGTGGAGCGCGTTTGCCCAGTTCAAAAAGAATGCGGATGCCGAGTGAGTGGGCAGTGCGGGCTGCGAACAGGCTATGAGCTGGGCGCAGAGACCGGCTCCCATGCAATAAACGCCCAACGGACCTTGCGGACGTGGTCGAGTATATAGCGTCCCTGCGGCACACCCTTGGAGCCCGGCTCACCGGCATGGGGATTCTCAATCATGTGTTGAGCGATATAGTCGCGCAGGCGGTCGATCTTATCCTCGTTGCCATGTTCGAGCATGCGAGAAAAGTCTGCCACGCCCGCCTCGAGACTATCGAAGGTGTCGCGGCGGGGCGATTCAAAGTATGTAACCTGTGGCAGCGCACCCATCTGAATAAGGATGTTAAAGGCATACACAAAACCATTACTGCAGGTAACCGAGGCACCGATAGCGTTCATCAAGTGCAGATCATAGCGCGGGCTGGAGTTGGCGACCATCGTGACAGCACAACGCCGACGAGCCGTACGGTCAAGCTTGGCAAGCGCACCTTTTAGATTGGTCGTCGTAACCGACCGACTGGCAAAGGCAACATCCACCGCTTTCGCGACCGGTCCAACCAAATCCCAATCATCATCCCAAGCAAGCTCAAGCGGCGTAATAAGATCTTCGAGCCCGTAATACTCAATGCCGGCATCAAGCGTGCCCAACATGGCAGGGGAGAAATCAGCCGCAATCACGGAATGCCCAGCCTGAGCAAGCGGAATAGCAATCGACCCAGCCCCACACCCCATATCAAGCACCGACTCACCAGGCTTCAACGCCAACAGCTTTATAAAATCCCGAGCATAAGGGGCAGTCTCCAACGGCCGAAAATGCCGAGCCCTTTTATCCCACTCAAAAGAATCATCAGCCCGTCGCCGAGCAGCTTGCAGGCGCATCCATTCGCCATTCCAATCCGCAGCAAGCAGCTCAGAACGAATCAAATCATCAGCCACGGGCCAACCTCCTAGCAACAAAAAAGCGACTCCTCCCAAAAGAAGAGCCGCAACCAGCATATATCAGAAAGAACCGTTCCAACGCCAAACCGCCCTCACAACCAAGGCGGGCAGGAGCGAAGCGACTGCCATGCGGGATAGAACCCAACTGAGGTCCCGTTGTGCGAGAGTCCCGGGGAGGGCAAATATATAAGGTCGATCGCGAGTTCCGCACGAGCCGGAGAGCACTTAATGTGCTCTCCGTGCGAGTCAGGACTGTCCGAGCAGGCGACCTTATATATTTGCCCTCCTCGGGACTCCTCGCCCGAACCCCTCAGCTAGTTCTTGAGCGAGTTCAGCGGCGCCGGGAAGCGTCCGCCACGGTGGGCAAGCACGGTGCCGGCGTTGGGGTTCACCGGCATGATGGGCGCACGGCCGAACAGGCCGCCGTACTCGACGCAGTCGCCCGCGCCCTTGCCGATGGCAGGAATCACGCGGACGGCCGTGGTCTTGTTGTTGATGACGCCGATGGCCATCTCGTCGGCGATGATGCCGGCGATGGTCTCGACCGGGGTGTCGCCGGGGATGGCGATCATGTCCAGGCCAACGGAGCACACGCAGGTCATGGCCTCGAGCTTCTCGAGCGAAAGCGCGCCGGCTTCGACGGCGGCGATCATGCCGGCGTCCTCGGACACGGGGATGAAAGCGCCGGAGAGACCGCCCACGCTGGAGCTGGCCATGACGCCGCCCTTCTTGACGGCATCGTTGAGCATGGCGAGCGCGCAGGTCGTGCCGGGGCCACCGCAGGTGCCCACGCCGATGATCTCGAGGATGCGGGCAACGGAGTCGCCGATGGCAGGCGTGGGAGCCAGCGACAGGTCGACAATGCCTTTCTCGACACCCAGACGGCGGGCTGCCTCACGGCTCATGAGCTCGCCGGCGCGGGTGATCTTAAAGGCGGTCTGCTTGATTTTCTCGGCAACCTCCATCATCGAGGCGGAGTCGGGGAGCGTCTCCAAGGCAGCAGCCATAACGCCGGGGCCCGAGACGCCAACGTTGATGACGGCGTCGGCCTCGCCACCGCCGTGGACGGCGCCCGCCATAAACGGGGAGTCCTCGACCATGTTGGCAAAGCAGACAAACTTGGAGGCGCCGACGGAGTCCTGGTCGGCCGTGAGTTTAGCGGCATCGATGATGGTCTGGGCGGCCATGAGCACGGCGTCCATGTTGATACCGGCGCGCAGGCTGGCGACGTTGACGCTGGAGCAGACACGGCTCGTGGTGGCGAGCGCCTGGGGGATGGACTGGATGACGCGGCGGTCGGCGTCGCCGATGCCCTTCTGGACGAGTGCGGAGAAGCCGCCCAGGTAATCGATGCCGAGCGTCTCGGCCGCGCGGTCGAGGGCATGCGCGATGGGGGTGAGGTCCTCATCCTTGCAGCACGCGGCGATCTGCGCCACCGGGGTGACGGAAACGCGCTTGTTGACGATGGGGATACCGTACTCGCGCTCGAGGTTCTCGGCGGTCTCGACCAGATGCTCAGCCGTGTGCGTCACGTGGTCGTAGATTTTCGTGCACATGCGGTCGAGGTTCTCGTCACCGCAACCCATGAGCGAAACACCCATGGTGATGGTCCTGATGTCGAGGTTCTGTTCCTCAACCATGCCGCGGGTTTCCGCGATTTCTGCGGGCGTGATCGCCATCCTTGCGCTCCTATCTGCCAAAACGAGCATAGTCTTATCTATTCTAACGTGCCGCACGTGCCATGTGGCGCGTGCGGCACGTTTTGGTGCTCGGTTGTTTCCGTTGTGTTACTGCCCAAAGACCTCTTCGGCGATGCGAGCGCTTTCGGCGGCGTCCTTGGCGTAGTAGTCCGCGCCGATCTGCTTGGCGTATTCGGGGGTGAGCACGGCGCCGCCCACGATGATCTTGACGCCCGGCACCTCGGCATGAAGCAGCTTGATGGTCTCCTCCATGGCGACGACCGTGGTAGTCATAAGCGCCGAGAGGCCGACGAGTTTGATATCGCGCTCCTTGACGGTCTTGAGTACCTCCTGCGGATCGACGTCGCGGCCCAGGTCAAAGACGGTGTAGCCGTAGTTATCAAGCAGCATCTTGACGATGTTCTTACCGATGTCGTGGATATCGCCCTTGACGGTGGCCACGCAGATCTTGCCCTTGTCGGCGATCTCACCGGCGGGCATCAGCCGCTTGATGGTGTCGAAGCCCACGCGTGCGGCCTCGGCCGAGGCCATGAGCTGCGGCAGGAAGAACTTGCCCTGGTCAAAGAGGACGCCAACCTCGTCGAGGGCGGGGATAAAGTGGTTGTTGATAAGATCCATAGCGTCGTGGTCGGCCAGCAGGCGCTCAGTCTCGGTCGCGATCTCGCCCTTACGGCCCGAGACGACCATGCGACGAATTGGGTCGTCGTTGCCGTCGGTGCCGGCGGTGCCAGCAGCGGACACGGTGTCGGTCGATGCGGCCTGAGCTGCTGCCGGGTTTGCGGCGATCTTGTACGGATCGGTCCAGCCGGCGTAGCGCTCGATGTATCCGGTCGAGCCCTCGTCCTCAACGCTCAGGACGCGATAGCTGTAGACGGTATCCATAAAGCGCTTGGAGCCCGGGTTCATGATGGGGGCGTCCAGGCCCGCGCCGAAGGCGGCGGCCAAAAAGACCGAACCCAGCAGCGGGCGGGCAGGCAGGCCAAAGCTGATGTTCGACACGCCGAGCGCGCATTTGACGCCCAGACGCTCCTTGCACAGGGACATGGCGCGTAGGATCTGCTCAGCCTGGCGTTGATTAGTCGAGGCGGTCATGACCAGACAGTCGATGAGGATGCGGTCCGGGCCGATGCCGTAGCGGGCGGCCTCGGCCACTATGCGCTCGGCGATGGCGAAGCGGGCCTCGGCGGTATCGGGGATGCCGCCTTCGTCGAGCGTAAGGCCGACAACGTTGGTGCCGTAGTGGGCGACCAGCGGAAAGATCTCATCCATGATCTGCTGCTTGCCATTGACCGAGTTGATGATGGGCTTGCCGGCGTAGCGGCGCACGGCGGCCTCGACAGCGGCGGGGTCGGTGGAGTCGATCTGCAGCGGCAGCAACGTGGAGCCCTGGAGCTGTTCGGTCGCCTGTTGGATGATCTTGACCTCGTCGATCTCGGGCAGGCCCACGTTAACGTCCAGGATGTCGGCGCCCTGCTCTTGCTGGCTGATGCCCTGGCTCACGACGTAGTCCAGGTCGCCGTCGCGCAGGGCCTGCTGCAGGCGCTTTTTGCCGGTGGGGTTGATGCGCTCGCCGATGACGGCGATCTTGTGGCCGTCGCAGGGAAGGTCCACGACCGTTTGGGCGCTCGTGACCGACATGCTGGGCTTGCGGCGGCGCGGGCTGGGCGTGTGGTTGTCGATAAGCGTGCGCAAGGCCGCCAT
>DBFAHJ010000176.1:0-5068 GCA_048227095.1 Collinsella aerofaciens
TAGCGATCGGGCGCTACGACCTGGGCATGCAGGGCGGTGTCGTAGAGCAGCTCCGCCAGATACGGAGCCAGACGTCGCTCGCCCGCATCCTTGTACGCTTTAATGATGCGCGGCAGCGGATGCGCATAGACGGCGCACGCCAGGCAGCGGTCGAGCGCCTCCGTCATTGCCGAGGACGTGCCCTCGACCGAACACTCAGTGCACAGCAAATCCCCAAACGGGGCGCTGCATCGGGTGCAGCTATGACGTGGGTCGATGAGCGTGAACGCGGCAAGGCAGTCTTGGCAAATAAGCGCACCGGCGCGCTCGCAGCCGGCACATCGTGTTGGCGACAATGCCTCGAGCGCCTCGCGTGCCACCCACTCGGCAAACGGTAGCAATTCGTCCGCAAACGGTAGGGCACCGGCACCCTGCAAACAGCTCAATATGTTCAGATGGCTCTTCAAGACACAACCCTCCCTACGTTCGGCCGCAGGGAGGGTTGTTGATTCGGCGCTATGATACCCCGATGCGCTCGGGGCAAGGCGGGCTAAATCCGCTCGCGGGCGTTATTCGCCGGCAGGCGGTTGTGGTGCGGACGAAGACGGGGTCGAGCCCTCGCCACCATCCTGGCGCGGCTTGCGGGAACGGCGACGGCGACGGCGCTTTTGACCCTGGTCGGCCGAGCCCTCGCCACCGCGATCCTCGCGCGGCTCGCGCTCGTCGCGAGCGGCGCCACGCGAAGCCTTGGCAGCCGCTCCCCCGCCATCTCCGGGACGACGGCGCGTGACCTTGACCTCGCCATCCGAGACCTGATCGGCCACGGAGGGCACTGAGGGCTTCTGCTGCGCGCCCGAGGAATGGCGACGGCGCGGACGCGGCGCGCGCTCCTCCTCGCCACGTGACTTGCCGCCCTTGTCGACAGGCGCATCGGAAGCCGAGGCGCCCTTGGAAGCGGCACCGGCCTCGCGAGCAGCTGCGGCGCGAAAGGCGTCCTCGCGCTCCTCGCTCGACAGATGACGACGGCGGCGACGTGTGGGGTTCATGCCACCGCCGCGATTCTGCTGCTGGGGCTGCTGAACCTCGCGCTCGCGAGAAGCGTTCTTGCCCGCGGGAGCGGCCTCGCCGGCATCGCCCGAACCCGCGCGCTTGCGGCGGCGACGTCCACCGGCAGCCTCCTCAGCCTCGGGTGCCTCGGCCTTGCCGCGACCCTTACCGCGGCCGCGACCCTCGCCCTGACCCTGACCGGCGCGAGCATCGGATTCGGCATCGCGACGACGGCGCTTGGGCATCGACGTGCCGGCAAGACGGTCGGCACTCGACAGGCCATCGCCCACGTCGACGCCGTTCTCGCGATCGAGCTCCATGAGCGCCAGGCGCATCTCGGGCGACTCGATGCGCTCGAGCACGTCGCGCGTCACGCAGTCGGGGCGGCAGTTGCAGCCCTGCTCGGCGGCCTTCTTTTTGCAGCCCTCCGAGCACGTCATATCGGCCAGGTTGACCTTAAAGACCTTGCCGTTCTCCAGGCGCAGCACCAGCTGCTCACGCGGCGTGTCATATTCCTGAATACGCGCCTTGCCAAGCGGCGTATCGATGAGCGTCTTCTTTTTGGGCGCACGGCTCTTAAAGTCCTTGTACGCCTCGAACTCATAACGCAGACAGCACATCAGGCGGCCGCAAACGCCGCTGATCTTGGACGAGTTGAGCGGCAGGTCCTGCTCTTTTGCCATGCGAATCGAGACGGGCTCAAACTGTCCGCCAAAGCGCGTGCAACAGAGCTCTTGGCCGCACTGGGCATAGCCGCCCACCAGGCGGGTCTCGTCGCGCACGCCGATCTGGCGCATGTCGACGCGAATATGCAGCGTCGAGGACAGATCCTTGACGAGCTGGCGAAAATCGACGCGCTCCTCGGCCGCAAAGTAGAACACGGCCTTCTCGCCGCCAAACAGGTACTCGACGCCCACCGGCTTCATCTCGAGGTCGAGCTCCTTGACCAGACGGCGGAAGTCGACCATGGCCTCGTCGCCCTGGATGGCCAGGTCGTCGGCAAGCTGCAGGTCGATGTCGCTCGCCACGCGCAGCACGGGCTTGAGCGGCTGACCGATCTCGTCTTGCGGCACCTCGAAGGGATCGGCCGTGACCAGGCCAATCTCGGTTCCGCGCTCGGTGGAGCAGATAGCGTAATCTGCCTCGAGGATATCCAGATCCTGCGGGTCGAACCACAGGTCGCGCGAGGCGTAGGTAAACTTAACGGGTACGACTAACGGCATTTCAGTGCCTTCCTGATATCGAACAGCATGACCTCGATGGCCAGCTGGGGAGTAACGTTTCTGGCGATGTTGCGCTCGGCGGTCGCGACTGCCTCGAGCGCCCGCGTGGCACCCGCAACATTGGTCGCAGCGGCAAGCCGACCGATCGTGTCGCGCACGTCTTCGTTCACCACGTCGGCCGCCTCGTCCTGAAGTGTCAGCAGCACATCGCGCATGAGCGTCCGCGCGCTCGCCAGCGCTTCCATGATACCCGAACGCTCGCGCGCATTGAGCTCGCGCTTATTGCGGTCCTCAAGCTGCTTCAATGCTCCACGCGACAGGTAGTCGGCGTTTTGCTCGAGCACCTTTTCCTGCGTGGACTTGACCTCGGCGAGCGGCGCCTTAACGGCGACGATGAGCGACTTGGCGCGGCTGAGCACGTCGGCCTCGTCGGCGGCAATGAGTGAGTCGATGGCACGGACCATCTGACGGCGGGCGTCCTGGCGCTCGGCACTCTTAAGGAACTCGATGCCGCGCGTGGGGCTGCCCGCCACGGCGACGGCCATGCGACAACGCGCGATATCCTGACCAGTGGCACGGCTCACGGCGTGCGCGGCGACGGCGGGTGACACCAGCCGAAACGGCACGCACTGGCAGCGGCTCACGATGGTGGGCAACATCACGTCTGCCGAGGTGCCCAGCAAGATAAACATAACGCCCTCGGGCGGCTCCTCGAGTGTTTTGAGCAGTGCGTTGGCGGTGTTGGCGCGCAGCTGCTCGGCACGGTCAATGATGTAGACCTTGGCCTTGGCGCGGATGGGCGCCAGGGGTACGTCGTCGAGTAGCTCGCGCGTCTGGGCGATGAGGTAGCCCGTGGCGCTCTCGGGCGTGTAATAGTGCACGTCGGGGTGCGTATGGCGGGCGACGCGCACGCAGCTATCGCATGAGCCGCAGCCATCCTGCTCGCACAGGAAGGCTTGGGCGAGCGCCCACGCGGCGTCGAGCTTGCCCGCGCCGGGCGCGCCCAAAAACAGGTAGGCGTGCGATGCGCGACCGCTGGCGACGGCATTGGTCAAAAAGTCGCGCACGCGCTCTTGGGTGTCAAGCTTGGCCAGCAGGCTTGTCTGAGCGGGGGCCATGTTACTCGGCCTCCTGGGCAAGCGCGGCGGTGACGGCGTCCTGGGAAATGTCGAGGCCGTAGACGCGAACCTGCTCGACCGTCCGCGCGAAGACGTCCTCGATGGACGCGGTCGCGTCGATGAGCTTTACGCGGTTTGGTTCCTCGGCGGCGATGGCGCAAAATCCCTGGTAGACACGCTCTTGGAAGGCCATGCCCTTAGCCTCCATGCGATCTGCCGCGCCACGGGCTGCCATGCGCAGCGCCGCCTGCTCGGGCGTGATGTGATAGACGAGCGTGAGCGCCGGGTGCGTCCCCGCGACGGCCAGGTTGTTGGCATCGCGTACTATCTGGCGATCGAGGCCATCGGCAAACGCCTGATAGCAAGTTGTGGAATCGTAGAAGCGGTCGCACAGGACCACCTTGCCGTCAGTAAGGGCAGGCGCGATGACCTCGTGCACCAGCTGGGCGCGCGCGGCCTCGTAGAGCAACAACTCGCAGGTGTCTCCCATCGTCGTATTGGCGGGGTCGAGCAGCAGAGCACGGATCTTTTCGCTGATGGCGGTACCGCCCGGCTCGCGCAGGCTCACAACCTGGTAGCCAGCGAGTTCGAGCGCGCGGGCAAGCAGGCGCGCCTGCGTGGACTTGCCGGCGCCATCGACGCCCTCGAGCGTGATAAAGCTATGTTGAGCGGGCTCAAAAGCCATGGGCGCAGCCCCTTCCTACAAGGCGCGTAAATGCAGATATATCAACCAAGCCATGATACCCCAGTGCTCGGCGCGTCCCAAATCCAACCTAGCCATCGAGGCATCCCCGAAGTTGCGGTGAAATAGGGACTGATTGAAGCTCTGAGACCGCCAAACAGTCCCTATTTCACCGCAACTTATGATGGAGAATTTTGGACGCTGGGTATAATCGTCGTATTGCATTGAAATGTGGCGAAAGGAGTGGCAATGTCTCGGTATTGCGCCTCGTGCGGCAAGCTTCTTGCAGATAATGCCAAGTTCTGCACCTCGTGCGGTGCACCCGTTGAGCAAACAGCCGCGAGCGATAGCCAGCCCGCTTTCGAGCAGACCGGTTCCCTCGATACGCCGCAAGCCAAGGCGGACGACCCCCTCGCCTATCGCCCCGACCCCGCCGCAGGCCCCGCGGCCGTCGAGACCACGCAGCGCATACCCGTCGCGAGCGGCTCGCCCCAACAGCAGCCGGCTCCCGCATACGCGCCCGCTTCGCCACAGACCCCCGCTCCCAAAAAGAGCGGCACCGGGCCGCTTATCGCCGTTATCGTTGTGCTGGTGGCGATCATCATCGCCCTGGTCGTTTTCTTTGTGATCAAGCCTTTCGACAACGCCGCCACGCAGACGACTGCCGAGGTAGCTAAGCTGCACCATGACGTCGATGACGATGACCTAAAGCCTCTCGGCGATCCCAACAGCCTGTACGACGATGATGACGATGACGACGAGGATGGCGGCGAAGCAACGCTCTCCGAGCAGAACCTCTACCGCCGACTGAGCGAATACTACGACTTGCTCGAAGACCTCGACAACTACGTCCGTGGCTGCGCACAGAACTTCAACGGCAGCTATCTGGAAGAGGATCGAACCACCCGTCAAAATCTCGCCGACGTCGCCGAGCGCACGGAGGACACCATCGAGCAGTATTACGACATCGTCGAGGACCTAGACGTCCCGACGAGCTCCAAGAACTACAGCTCCTGGAA
>DBFAHJ010000177.1:0-9052 GCA_048227095.1 Collinsella aerofaciens
CTTTCGTTCTTTGATATTTCCATGCTGGGCGGTCTTCCCAACATGCACTACTTGGCGCCGGCCTGCATGGAGGAATATCTGTCCATGCTGAGCTGGTCGCTCGACCACCGCGAGCATCCCGTGGCAATCCGCGTACCGGGCATCGGCCTGGTAAGCCGCCCCGACCTTGCGCCCGCCGAAGACACCGACTACAGCGCCGTTCGCTACAACGTGGTGCGTCAGGGCCGCGACGTTGCCGTGCTCGCGCTTGGCGATTTCTTTGAGCTGGGTGAGCGCGTGGCAAACCGCTTGGCCGCCGAGTACGGTATCGAGGCCACGCTCGTCAACCCTCGCTTTGCAGCCGAGCTCGACCGCAAGTTCCTCGACAGCCTTGTCGCCGAGCATCGCGTTGTCGTCACCCTCGAGGACGGCATCTTGGACGGCGGCTGGGGCGAGCGCGTGGCGTGCTACCTGGCCTGCACGCCCGTGCGCACGCGCACCTTCGGCATCGCCAAGGGCTTCCCCGACCGCTACGACCCCAACGAACTGCTCGCGCAGAACGGCATGACGGTCGAGAACATGGCCGCCGAAGCCGCAAGACTACTCAACGAGTAAGAAAACCTCCGCAAGGAAAGCACCCCCCTGCGGAGGTTTTTGTTTTCGCGACGCGATTATCTCAATCTGTAACATCTAGGGCCCGAATTCCCGTCTAACTGTTACAGATCTAGACAAGACGTCTTAGTCCCTGACCTTTGTCTCAATCTGTAACAGATAGAGACCTTTTGTCCGTCCAGATGTTACAGATCGAGACAAAGCAACAAGGCATGCCGCCGCATCGGCCAAAACCACCACGAAGGTGCCTGTCCCTTTTTGGTAGGCAGAATAACCCATAAGACAAGTATGTTTCTGAGTTATTTCGTGTTGACCCCTTTGAGCGCGATAGGGTATAACTCTACTCAACCGCTAGGGACTTTATTGAGAAAGGTGTTCTACCATGAGCAAGAACCTCTCCCAGCAGGTCGTTCTCGACCGCCGCGGCTTCGTTGCCGCCACCTTCGCAACCGTCGCCGGCCTTGGTCTTGCCGGCTGCTCCGACACCAGCGCCGAGGCCGACAAGGGCTCCGCCGCCGGCTCTTCCAAGAGCTCCAATGATACCGAGGCTTCCACCACGCTCGACGCCAAGGCATTCGACAAGCTCGTCGACAACGGCCCCAAGGCCGATGACGACGCCATCGCCGCCAGCACCTGGGCCACGGCCGTCAAGGACGCCGGCGTCTTTAATATCGGTGGCGTTCAGACCTCCACGCTCTTCTCCCTCCTCAACGAGAAAGACGGTCAGACCCGCGGCTTCGACGCCGGTATCGCACAGCTCCTGTCCAACTACATTCTGGGCGAAAACAAGGTCGAGATCACCCAGGTGACCTCGGACACGCGCGAGTCCGTCCTGCAGAACGGCCAGGTCGACGCCGTCTTTGCCACCTACACCATCACTGACGAGCGCAAGAAGCTCGTCTCCTTTGCCGGCCCCTACTACTACACCCAGCAGGCCATCCTGGTGCTCGCCGATAACGACGACATCAAGAGCGTCGACGACCTGGCCGACAAGAACGTCGCCGTCCAGTCCGGCTCCAACGGCCCTGCCATCCTGGAGGAGTTCGCTCCCAAGGCCAGCCAGCAGGAGTTCAAGACCGACGAGGAGGCCCGCCAGGCACTCCAACAGGGCCGCGTTGACGCCTACGTCATCGATAACAACATGCAGCAGAGCGCCCTGGTCCGCGAGCCCGGTAAGTACAAGATTGCCGGCAAGCCCTTCGGCAGCAAGGAGCCCTATGGCATTGGCCTGCCGCTCGATTCCGACGGCGTCGCCTTCGTTAACGACTTCCTTAAGAAGATCGAGGACGACGGCACCTGGACTGAGCTGTGGCAGATCTGCATCGGCGACCGTACGGGCGACACCAATGTTCCCGAGCTGCCCGAGATCGGGGCCTAGGCAGCGAGCCTGGTAACGACCGCAACGAAACCATGCGGAAACGCATGATGCGCTTTATTGCGGTAAACTGTTTCCTCACTGAGTTGTCGGGGCTTCCGTACACACGGGAGCCCCTTTCCTTATCGGCGGGAGGTCCGCATGAGTCTCTCCGAGCTCTGGTCGCTCTATGGCCAGAACTATATCGACGCGCTGCTAGCAACCTGGGGCATGACGCTTGAGTCGTTTGCCATCGCCATGGTGCTGGCCGTCGCCGTCACCGTGATGCGCGTGTCGCCGCTCAAGCCGCTGCGCGTCTTTGGCGACCTGTATGTCCAGGTCTTCCGTAACATCCCCGGCATCGCGCTGCTCATCATCGTCGTCTACGCGCTGCCGCCGCTCAAGGTCGTTCTGCCCTACCGCACCTGCGTTATCGTCGCTACGGTCCTTTTGGGCTCGGCCTTTGGCTCCGAGAACTTCATGAGTGGCATCAACACCGTCGGCGTCGGTCAGGTGGAAGCCGCCCGCTCGCTCGGCATGAGCTTCAGCCGTATCCTCGCTAAGATCGTGATTCCGCAGGCGCTGCGTTCGAGCGTGCTGCCCATGACCAACCTCTTTATCGCCGTCATGCTCACCACCGCGCTCGGCAGCCAGGTGCCGCTTAAGCCGCAGGAACTCACCGGCGTGGTGAGCTACATCAATACCCGCTCGCTCGGCGGCGTCGCCGCGTTCTTTATCTCGGCGCTCGGCTACCTGGGCACGGCCTTTGTGGTGAGCCACATTGGCAACTACATCGATAAGAAGGTGAGGATCCTCCGATGAGCAAGCATTCCACCTCCGCGCTCACCATGCGCGATGCGCTCTACGAGGCTCCCGGCCCCAAGATGCGCGCCAAGATTCGCATCGGCACCGCCATCTCGCTTGTTGCTGTCGCCGCGCTCGCCATCCTGGTACTGCAGCGCTTTTATGTGACCGGTCAGCTTTCGGTCCACTATTGGTATTTCTTTACGCACCTCACCACCTGGAAGTTCTTGCTTGCCGGCTTTGAGGGCACCGTTAAAGTCGCACTCACCGCTGGCGCCATCGCGCTGGTGCTGGGCCTAGCCCTTATGCTCGGCCGCACCAGCGACATTAAGCCGCTCCAGCTGGTTTGCCGTGTGCTCACCGATTTCTTCCGCGGTGTGCCGAGCCTGCTGTTTATCTACTTCTTCTTTTTGGTGCTGCCCCAGTACAAGATCTCGCTGCCGTCGTTTTGGATGCTCACGCTTCCCGTCGCGCTCGCTGCAGCCGGCGTGCTGGCCGAGATTTTCCGCGCCGGCGTCAATGCCGTGCCGCGCGGCCAGGTCGAGGCCGCCCAGGCGCTCGGTCTCTCCAAGGCCAAAATCACCTTTAAAATCGTGTTGCCGCAGGCTATTCGGTTTATCATTCCGTCGTTGATTTCGCAGCTTGTGGTCGTAGTCAAAGACACCACCGTCGCCTATGTGGTGAGCTACCCCGACCTCATGCAAAACGCCCGCGTGCTCATTACCAACTACGACGCCCTCGTGTCGGTCTACCTGGTAATCGCGGTCATCTACATCCTCATCAACGTCGCGATCAACAAGGCCGCTGTCTACGTTTCGCACAAGACCGGCGCGACCATCATCCGCTAATGCTTTACCATTTCGAGCCATAAGGAGCCGAGTACCATGGCACAGAGCGCCTCTTCCACCGGCAATCAGCCGCTGATCGAGCTCAGACACGTCGATAAGCACTATGGCGAGCTACACGTTCTCAACGACATCAATCTGTCGGTCGACCGCGGCGAAGTCGTCGTTGTGATCGGACCCTCGGGCTCGGGCAAGTCGACCATGTGCCGCACCATCAACCGCCTGGAAACCATCGACTCGGGCGAGATCCTCATCGAGGGCGAGCCCCTGCCGCAGGAAGGCAAGGATCTTGCCCGCATGCGCGCCGAGCTGGGCATGGTGTTTCAGCAGTTCAACCTGTTTGCGCATATGACCGTACTGCAGAACGTCATGCTGGGACCGGTCGATGTGCTGGGTGTCTCCAAAGACGAGGCTCGTGAGCGCGCCATGGACCTGCTGAGCCGCGTGGGCGTGGCCGAGCAGGCCGACAAGGTGCCCGCACAGCTTTCGGGCGGCCAGCAGCAGCGCGTGGCCATCGCCCGCTCGCTTGCCATGCAACCCAAGGCCATGCTCTTTGACGAGCCCACGAGCGCCCTTGACCCCGAGATGATCAACGAGGTGCTCGAGGTCATGGTCCGTCTGGCCCAGCAGGGCATGACGATGATCGTCATTACGCACGAGATGAACTTTGCCCGCCGCGTGGCCGATCGCGTCGTCTTTATGGCCGACGGCCAGATCGTGGAAACCGGCACGCCCGACGAGTTCTTCGACCATCCCCAGACCAAGCGTGCCCAGGACTTCCTTAACTCCATCAAGGGCCACTAACCCAATTGCCACGCGGGCGAATTCATCAGTAACGTTTGTCCCGCGCCACCCCTGTGCCATGTCCACCCGGATTCGAAAGCCACACCCATGATCGGAACCCGTACCTCATCGTCCTACACCCCGCACGTCGACGTTGCCCCCGCCGACCGTCCGCTCATCCTGGTGGCGCCGCGTTGGGAAGAGGCAAAGCCGTTTTTAAGCGAGACGCTCTCCCCCAACGAGGAAATCGCAAGCGTCTTTGTCGATGCCATCCTTGCCGCCGGCGGCCTGCCGCTGCAGATGTCCATCACCGAGGACATTGAGGTCATTCGCCATTACGTCGATATCGCCGACGGTATCGCTATTCCCGGCGGCCCGGACGTCAACCCCAAGCGCTGGGGCGATGATCGACCCTACGACCCCACCCTCTGCTGCGAGATCCGCGATAGCTTTGAGTTTAAGCTGGTCGGCGAGGTGCTCCGCGCCAAGAAGCCGCTCTTTACCACCTGCCGCGGCACGCAGCTGCTCAACGTCGCTACTGGCGGCACCCTGTGCATGGACGTGCCGAGCCTGGGTGCGCGCGAGGGCCGCACGCAGTGGCGCCACACCCACGTGCTCAACGATCCCGTGCATCCTGTCGAGGTCATGCCGGGCTCGCTGCTGGAGCGCGCACTTGGCGGGCACAGACTGATCCAGACCAACTCGGCACATCACTGCTGCGTCAACCGTCTGGGTAAGAGCATACGCTTGGTCGCCAAGGCAACCGACGGCGTTCCCGAGTGCATCGAAGTCGAAGGCCAGCCTTTCTGCCTGGGCGTGCAATGGCATCCCGAGTACACCTGGCAGACGCTCGAGACCGACTTTAACCTGTGGAAGTCGTTTGTCGAGGCAGCGGCAAAGGTTAAGCAGGCCCGTTAATTCACGGACAGCACAACACAAAAGGGCACCTCGCCGACCACATGGCCCGGCGGGGCGCCCTTTTACCTATATGTGGCCGGGGCACACAGCCCAAGGCCCGCAAGCCCTTATTCAGCCGCCTCGCGCAGAGCCGACATCGTTGCCGCATATTGTTGCTGCAGCGCATGCATTCCCTCGCGAGCGCCGTCAACGGCATCGGCGCCGCGCAGTGCTTCGGTCACCACAACCGCCGGCTCGTACAGATTATCGAATCCCAGATTCTGGCTCACGCCCTTGAGCGTGTGCGCTGCCATAAACGCACCTTTGGCGTCTCCCGCCGCCATGGCGGCCTCCAGCTTGTCCATGCTCTCGTCATCCAAAAACTTGAGGGCAAAGCGGGCAAGCATTTCCCCGCCCATCAGCCGAGCGCACGCGTCATCATAATTGGCGCCGATCTTCTCATACGCCTCACGCATGGAAATCATGGATTAAAACTCCTTTGGTCAAACTAGATCGTGGGAAACGCGACGACGTCGGCGGGGCGTGCCAACGTCTCGGCAATACGGTCTTGCACCTCGAGCAGGCAGTCGAGCAACAGCGGGTTAAAGGTGCCGCACTTACCGTTCAGGATCATCTGGATCGCCTCCTTGTGCGAGATAGCGTCCTTGTACACGCGCACGCTCGTCAGAGCATCGTACACGTCGGCCACCGAAACCACCTGTGCGGCAATGGGAATATCGTCGCCCTTAAGGCCATCGGGATAACCCTTGCCGTCCCAGCGCTCGTGGTGCCAACGCGCAATCTGGTACGCATATTCCATAAGCGCATTGCCGACGTGATGTCGGCCCAGCTCAAGCAACATGTCGGCGCCAATCGTAGTATGCGTCTTCATAATCTCGAACTCCTCGGACGTAAGACGTCCGGGTTTGTTGAGAATCGCATCGTCAATCGCCATCTTGCCGATATCGTGCAGCGCCGAAGCCAGGGCAATCGTAGAGCGTTCCTCATTGTCAAGGGAGATCGTGTCGCTACGCTGGACCAGACAGTCAAGCAGCAGCTCGGTCAGCTTCTCGATGTTCGTAACGTGCCTGCCGCTCTCGCCGTTGCGAAGCTCCATGACGCCGGCCATGATGTCGATGAGCATGCGACTGTTCTTGACGCGCTCGTTGTACTGCTGGGACAGCAGGCTCGTCAGGCGGCGCTGTTTGGCGTATAGGCGGATAGTGTTGCTTACACGGCGGCGCACGACACGGGAGTCAAACGGGCGGTTGATATAGTCCGAGGCGCCCAGCTCGTACGCGCGCAGAACCATATCATCGGAATCTTCGCTCGAAATCATGATGAAAGGCAGATTGTCGATACCCGATCGGCGCGACAGATCGGCCAGCACCTCAAAGCCGCTTATGCCCGGCATGACAATATCCAGCAGCACGAGCGACAACTCATCGCCATAGCGGTCGACCATGTCGAGCGCCGTACGACCGTTGTCGGCCTCGAGGATGCAATACTCGTCCTTGAGCATCTCGTTGAGAATGGCTCGGTTCATGTCGGAGTCATCGACAATAAGCACCAAAGGCTTTTCGCTTTGGAAGGCTTCGATGGAATCGGCATCGGTCACGACCGTACCGGCTTTTGCCTTAGCGCGGCTCAATAACTGGACAGCGCGGCCAACGCCCTCATCGACCGTCTCGCCATGAATACGAACGCCACCAACACATGCCGTCAGGCTCACGTACTCATGGCCCGGAACAATCGTGGCATGAACGGCATCGGACACCTGATGCAGGCGACGGGTGAAGTCATCGGAAGGAATATTGGGCATGACGACCACAAACTTGTCGCAGCCATAGCGTACGAGCTCATCAGTCGAACGAATTCCGCTGCGTATGGCTGTCGCCACAGCACCGAGCGCAAGGTCGCCGGCATGACGGCCACACGTATCGTTGAAGACCTTAAAATCATCAAGGTCGATCACCGCCACGCCAGCCTTCATGCGAGCGCTACGGAGCTTTTCTTCGTAATATCGGCGATTGCGCACGCTCGTCAGCACATCGGTGTAGACAAGGTCCTCTTCTGCAGCCTCTTGTTCATCGATCGGACGCACCATCAGCAAGACGCGAGGCTCGCCCTCGACCTTTAGAGGGCGTAGGCGAGCGCGGTACTCAACACCATCGTTGAGCAGTTGCTCCGACACCTCATCGGAGTCTGCCAAAGCCTCAAGACTCGACTGACGCAGACAAGGGCAGCGATCGCCGGCGAGCAGGCAGTTAGGCTCGCTCTTAATCTGATCGGCCGACAGCAAACGTACCACGGGGTAGGTCTTCGCGACGCGGGCGACCTCAGCGGCAGCCTCCTCGTCGGTTAGATTGACCTCGTGATTATTGAGCATATGGGGCCCTTTCTATCGTTATGCACGGCAACGGTGCATATCAATTGGTACAAGGGTAACATCTAACAGCTGAAGGCAAACGCGCGATTATCGTTACATTTTTATGACCTGGCAAGCGGCGGTAATGGAGCCGCGGGCGCGCGGTTATGGACGCATTCGTCAACAATGACGAAACGCTAACAACCCCTCTCCCCGCAGGTCATCGAGCGTGCTAACGCTCCAAGACATCGCGAACGGCATTTGCCGCCGTAACGGGGCGATCGCGCAGACCGTTATGCGCGCCCGGAATCGTCACAAGGGGGCAATCGAGATATTCGGCAGCCACCCTCGTGCCCGCCTCGCGGGGCGTGCCAACCGAGAGCTCGCCCAAGAACACGGCCGACACCGCCTTTGACGCGCGGGCGCGCTCCCAGTCGGGAGCATATGTCATATTTGTTCCGTATTCATTGGCCATGAAGCAACGACCATTGCGCAGGGCATGTTTGACTTCCGCTTCGGTCGTCCCGGGAGCCTCGGGGTCCAAGTCGCCGAGGGCTCCCAAGAAAAGCCGGAGCGCCCTTGAAACCTTTCCAGCCGCAATCATATCGAGCAAAACCGGAGCTGCGCCCATGCCGACGCCTTCGGCCGACACAGCCGGCTCATGCAGAATCGCACGGGCGACGAGATGGGGTTCGGTGCGAAGAAGCTCCAGCGCCACCAACGTACCGGCGCTATGCGCAAGCACATTTGCCGGAGCGCCAACGTGTTCGATCACGGCTTGCAGGTCGGCGGCCTGAGCGGCAAGATCATAGCTGCCGTCTGCCGCATCGCTGCTGCCACCGCAGCCGCGGCGGTCGTAGGCAATTACGCGGTAGTTGCGGCTGAGCTCACAAGCGATGCCGTCGAAAAATGTGCCGTCGACACAAGCACCGTGCACGCACACCAAGGCAGGAGCATCAGGCGACACATCCGGGCCGGCATATTCGCGACAGGCAATCGTGGTGCCCGCATTCTCGACCGTAAAATCCATGTTGTGCCCCCATCATCAACGCCCATCCAGTTGCACGTCAGTGCGGTTGGATGGACCCGCATTGCCTTACGCCTTGTTAACAGATTAACTGTACCCGACCCGAGGCTTTTCATGGCACGGCATAATGAGCGACGTGAAAAAACGAAACTTGTAAAGCAAGAGCCCGCACCTTGCTTTGGAGCCGATGCTATGCTTAGGCACAATTGTCTTGAGGAGCATATGCCTATGTCTACGTTTTTGAATGCCAGCCCCATCTTTGGGCCCGTTCGCAGCCGTCGCCTTGGTCTCTCGCTCGGCGTCAACATGATGCCGGCCAGCGGCAAAATCTGCACGTTCGACTGCATTTACTGCGAAAACGGCCTCAACGCCGAGCGCCCCTG
>DBFAHJ010000178.1:0-3322 GCA_048227095.1 Collinsella aerofaciens
TATCGAGCTTGACAAGTGCGAGCAGATGATTGGCGAGAACGGAGCGGCTCGCGTGACCGTCGTTGACGGTGACCGTGTCTTCCTTGGCTCCAACGAGGGCGGTATCCGTGGCGATGCGCGCTATGTCCTCGATCGCTTTGACCTTTCGTACATGAAGCAGTTCGATGTGGTTCATTCGGGCAACTATTGCTTTACCGAGCGCGAGCTGCCCAAGTTGAAGGCTGCGGGCGTCACGGTCTCTTTTGACTTTTCGGACGACTCTACCGACGAGTACTACGAGCAGATTGCGCCCTACGTCGATTTCGCTTTCTTTAGTGCGGCGGATGCTGCGAGTGAGGATGAGGTTCGCGAGCGTCTGGCATGGGTGAAGGGCCTGGGTCCGCGTTTTGTGTCGGCTACGGCGGGCGCCGAGGGCTGCATTGCTTACGACGGCGATCGTTATTACCGCCAGCTGGCTAAACCGGTAACGGACATGAAGGACACCATGGGGGCGGGCGACTCGTTCCTTACCTCGTTTTTGATGTGCTATCTCGATTCCGCCAAGCGTGGTGAAGATGGCGCCGAGGCCATCGAGCGCGCGCTCGACTTTGCTGCCGGGTTTGCCTCGACCGTGTGCGGCATGGAAGGTTCTTGGGGCCACGGAGCACCAATCGTCGAATAGCCGAGCGGTCCCGGGGAGGTGCAGGCGCCTCCTCGGGACCCGGTGTGCAAAAAATGCCAAATATGAGTACTGTGACTAATTTAGTCGCAGCAAAATCAACCCCTTCAGACGTGATTTGAGCGTCTGGAGGGGTTTAAGATTTGTGAAAACGCAGGATGAATGACTGTAAAAGCTTTAATTAGCGGACAATCGAGGATTATTCTGGCGGTTGGAAAGTGAAAAGAAATGTATCCATTCCGGTAGCAGTACTCATATTGGGCATTTTTTCCACACCAGGGGGTTAGCGAAGGTCAAAAACAGAGCGCGCATTTGTTAAAACTATCGACTCGATGCGCTTTGCGTCGCAGTTTTTGAGCGAGGTGATGCGTTCTGAGGTCCTTGTGAGCGACCTGATGAGCGACTGCGTGCTTGTTTCTGTGTTTGGCTCGGCCGGCGCATCGGTTTCGAGCAGTAGCCGGTCGAGTGGAATCTGTCGTGCGTATTCGCGTCCACGTCTAGACGCGAGCATGCGTTCGTTGACGGAAAAATAACAGCCCGCATTACGCGCGCGGACGAGTTCGTCCGAAGTGCCGCTAAACCAGTGGAAGATGATAGCGGGGGAGTCGGGGTTTGGGATGAGTAGTCCATGCGATTCGAGGACGTCCAGTACGGCTCCTGCCGAACGAACGGCGTGAATTGATATCACGCGCCCGGTAAGAGGATGCCGCACGAGCGCATCGCAGAGCCGGTCAAGTGCCTGTATTTGTAGCGGCTCACTTCCAGCAAAGCGCGCGGAAAAGTCGAGTCCGACTTCGCCGATGTAGCGCTCTTGGGCAGCAACTTCGCAAAGCAGATTGACTTCGGCAGGACCGCAGCGGCCGTCGGCGAGCCACCAGGGATGGAGGCCGATGCCCTTGATGACGGTAGGAAGGCGACGGGTTCGCCCGTGTGCGCTAGCGAAGTCGCGTGGATCGACGCCGCAATCAAATAGACCCAAGCCCAGCGCCGTTGCCTCATCGGCAACGGCGTCCGGGTGAGCCATTAAATCAAGATGGCAGTGTGCATCAAATAATCGGGGCTCCATCTCGGCGCGCTCCGCTAGTCCAGGCGTTGGCCGTCGGCGCGCACGCGCTCGGTGCCGCGACCACTGATCTGACGGATAACCTCGCCGGCGATCATCTGGCCCATGATGGGCGGCATAAAGCTGGCGGTTCCCAGCTCGGTGCGCTCGTGGATGTTGGAAGGGTCGCGGGGCTGTGTCTTAACCGATTCCTCGCAGCTAAACAGTACGTGCAGGCTCTTGATGCCGCGCTTCTTGCATTCTTTGCGCATAATGCGGCTCATGGGGTCACGTACCGTATCGAAGATGTCGGCAAAGCGGAGGCACTCGGGATGGAGCTTGTTGGCCCCGCCCATGGAGCTAACCAAACGAATGTCGTGGTCCTGAGCATATTTGGCAATGGTGAGCTTGGCCGAGATGGTGTCGATGGCGTCGACGACGTAGTCGAGCTTGCCGTCCGTCTGCTCCAAAACGCTCGCGAAGAACTCGTCGATGTTGTCGCTCAGCAGGTATTCGGTGCGTTTGATAACGGTGGCGGCGGGATTGATGTCGTGGATCATGGCTTCCATAACATCGACCTTGCGCTTGCCGATGGTGCTGTGAAAGGCGATAGCCTGGCGATTGATATTGCTGGGCGCGACGATGTCCTTGTCCAGAATGACGAAATGACCAATGCCGCCGCGGGCGAGCGCCTCGCAGCAATTGGACCCCACACCTCCGCAGCCGAGCATCAGCACCGTAGCATCGGCGAGCTTATCGAGTGCCTCGCGGCCCATGATGATCTCGAGCTTGGTGTCGCGCGTCTCGACGAGAGCGGCAGCGGTTTCGGTCATAGACATCCTCCGATGGGGAAGCGAATCGTGTTCTAGCTATCGCCATTATAGGTAATCGCCCATAGGCTGCGATGGCGTTTACTTTGATGTGGTTTGAAGCATTGCGATTAGATAGTTAGACAAACATCTAAATATCGAGTATAGTGTGCGCGTCATGAGAGATGATGAGAGGAGGTCCTATGCCGGGAGAGGGTTTTAAAGCGCTTGCCGATCCAACGCGGCGGCGCATTTTGGAACTGCTGCGCGAGGGCAATTGCACGGCCGGGGAGCTTGCCGAGCATTTTGACATTAGCAAGCCGTCATTGAGCCATCACTTGGCGACGCTCAAAAACGCCGGGTTGGTGACCGACGAACGTCATGGCCAAAACATCGTTTACAGCTTAAACACCACCGTCATGCAGGACTTGATCGGCTGGTTTATGGGCTTTACAAACACGGAAGGTGATAAGGATGAATAACGAAAACAAGGGCATTCACCCCACGGGGGTATCGTCGCGCGTGTGGATTGCGCTGGTCGCTCTGTGCGTCGCCAATGTCGTAGCGCACCTCATGGTGATGCCGAGCTTGCCTGCGCAGATTCCCACGCACTGGGGCGCGAACGGCGCCGTCGACGGTTGGGGTCCTAGCTGGATGGCCTCCGCGCTCGGCGTGCTGCCTCTGGCGCTTCTCGCAATGTTCTGCGTGGTGCCGCGCATCGACCCCAAAGGTGAGGCATATCGAACCTCGGGCAAGTTCTACCAGGGCTTCGTAATCGCCTTCACCTTGTTCATGTGCGCCATAAGCTGGCTG
>DBFAHJ010000179.1:0-2767 GCA_048227095.1 Collinsella aerofaciens
AAGAAGAAGCGTGCTAGCGTTAAAAAATCTGACGACGCCGAAGACGAGGAGTAACAGATTATGGCGCACGATGTAGTCCTGATTCCCGGTGACGGTATCGGTCCCGAGATTACGCAGGCCATGCGCCGCGTGGTCGAGGCCACCGGTGTCCAGATCAACTGGAACGTCCAGGAGGCCGGCGCCGGCGTCATGGACGAGTTTGGCACGCCGCTGCCCCAGCACGTGCTCGATGCGGTCGCCGAGACCAAGGTTGCCATCAAGGGCCCCATCACCACACCGGTCGGCACGGGCTTCCGCAGCGTCAACGTGGCCCTGCGCAAGCATTTCGACCTGTACGCCTGCGTGCGCCCTTGCCTGTCGCAGCCGGGCGACGGCTCGCGTTTCCGCGACGTCGACCTGGTTATCGTGCGCGAGAACACCGAGGACCTCTACGCCGGCATCGAGTTCGATGAGGGCGCTGTCGAGGTTGAGGAGCTCTCGCAGCTCGTCGAGCGCTCGGGTCAGAAGACCTTCGCCGCCGATTCCGCCATCTCGATCAAGCCCATCTCCATCGCCAAGAGCCGCCGCATTGTGGAGTACGCCTTTGAGTACGCCCGCCGTTGCGGCCGCAAAAAGGTGACGGCCGTACACAAGGCAAACATCATGAAAGCGACTGACGGCCTGTTCCTGCGCGTTGCGCGCGAGGTGGCCGCCAACTATCCCGAAATCGAGTTCAACGACAAGATCGTCGACGCCACCTGCATGGGCCTGGTCCAGAACCCCAACGACTTCGATGTCCTGGTGCTGCCCAACCTGTACGGCGACATCGTGAGCGACCTGTGCGCCGGCCTGGTAGGCGGCTTAGGCATGGCCCCCGGCTCCAACATCGGTGCTGACTGCGCCATCTTTGAGGCAACGCACGGCTCCGCGCCCGATATCGCTGGCCAGGATATCGCCAACCCCACGGCCGAGATCCTCTCTGCTGCGATGATGCTCGATCACCTGGGCGAGAACGACGCTGCCAATCGCATTCGCGCCGCCGTCTCTGCCACGCTCGACGAGGGCGAGCAGGTTACCGGTGACGTGCGTCGTGCCCAGACCGGCTCCGTCGAGGGCGCCGTGGGCACGCAGGCCTTTGCCGATGCCGTTATCGCGCACCTGGCCTAAGGTATGCACGCTGCAAACGCCTAAATAGTACTTAAGTGTTTGCGTATAACCTAAGAATCAATACGCCCGGCACTCTGTCGGGCGTATTCTATTGAGGACTATGTTTCCTAACAAGGAGTAACCGATATGGGTCTGATTCAAAAGAAGGACGAGAAGGACGAGATCGACGGCATCCAGATCATCGAGCGCGGCGAAGGCCCCGACGGTGATGAGGACGAGAAGATCGACCTGGTCGCCGGCACGTCTGCCGAGCATATTGCCGCCGGCACGTCCGCCGAGGAGGAGGACGCTCGCCTGGAGGCAAAGATCGCCGCGGACGCTGCTGACGAGAATCTGATGCCCGAGGAGCAGGATGAGGACAACGACTCCGACTTGGACGACCACGCTTGCAAGCACAAGAAGACGATGATTGCCGCCTTTGTGGTCGCCGTCGTGATCGCTGCCGTGGTCGGCTTCTTTATCGGCAATGGCGGTTTTGGCGGCAAGGGCGTCGGCTCGGCGACCCTGACCGAGGACCAGCTCGATTCGACCGTGGCAAGCTATAGCTACAACGGCAAGAAGAGCGACATCACCGCGCGTGAGGCCATCGAGAGCCAGTATAGCCTCGACACCGTCAAGAACGACGACGGCAACTACACCGCTCCGTCTGCCGACGTTATCCTGTCCTACGTGCGCAACCAGATTCTGCTGGACGCTGCCGAGGACGAGGGCATTACCGTCTCTTCCAAGGAAATGAAGCAGTACGCCGAGGATTCCATCGGTACCTCCGACTACAAGACCATGGCCACGCAGTACAGCGTGTCCAAGGATCAGGCCAAGCAGATCGTCCGCCAGTCTGCGACGCTGCAGAAGCTCTACAAGAAGAAGGTGGGCGATAGCTCCGCAAGCATGCCGACCGCTCCGACCGAGCCTGCTGACGGCAACGAGGAGACCGCGAGCAAGGACTACGCCGACTACATCATCAACCTTGCCGGTGACGAGTGGGATAGCGAGAAGGGCACTTGGAAGGACGCCGACAGCACCTATGCCAAGGCCTTTGCCGACGATGCCTTTACGGCCGATAGTGCGACCTATAAGCAGGCCATGACCGCCTATTACACCGCCTACCAGCAGTATTCTTCGCAGGCCTCGAGCGCCAGCTCCAAGTGGACCGAGTATGCTAACGGCCTCTACGCCAAGGCCAACATCAGCATCTACGGCCTGTTTGCGTAAGGTTTGCCTGCACTACTGTGCGCTAGCCGATCTGCCTGATTTAGCCCGCTAGAACGGACAACGTTCTAGCGGGCTTTTTGCTGCCGAAACCACTGGAGTAGGCCTCGCGCCCGCGCAAGCGCTCCATTGTGTTTCCCTAATTCATCTGGGAAAACGACTGCAAACGATTGCAAGTAACCGGTGAACGGTCGAAAACTACCGTTCACCGGTTACTTGCAAAACTGGTTCTAACTGGTATTAAGTCAAAAAGACCAATTCACATATCTTCACAATGACCTGCAATTTTTCTACACGCTATTTTTAGCCGCCCTGCGTTGTTTAGACACAGGAAAAGATCCGATCTTTTGCCAAAGCATTTCGGAACGGTTTCAAAACCGCAGGTAGAAGTGTTAACGACCGGTAAACGGTC
>DBFAHJ010000180.1:0-11075 GCA_048227095.1 Collinsella aerofaciens
GACGAGGATATCGCGCGACTCAAATATGTTTCGGGTAAACGTGAGGAGGCCCTTCGCCGTCTGGGAATTCGGACGGTGGGGGACCTCCTTCTCCATATCCCTCATCGATACCTCGACTTTACCCGTTCGTGGTCCATCGAGATGGCGCCCATCGGTACCGTGTGCACCATCATCGCCACGGTCGACCGCATCGTCCAAAAGCAGCCGCGTCCGCGCATGCAGGTGACCGAGGTCTCGCTTGTGGACGAGACGGGCGTGCTGCAGGTCGCCTTTTTCCGCCAGCCCTGGATTGCCCAGCAGCTTAGACAGGGCGACCGCCTGGCCGTGATGGGCAAAGTCGAGTTTGCCTACGGTTTTAAGCAGATGGCCTCACCGCACTTTGAAAAGCTCGAGGAAGGGCGTGCCGCGGGCACTATCCTGCCGGTCCATTACGTGAGTGATGGCGTGAGCCAGGCGTGGATGCGCCGCATCGTAAGCGGCGCGCTCGAGGTCGTCGGTAATCCCTTTGATCCGATTCCCGCGCCGCTGCGCGCAAAGCGGAAGCTCATGAGCAATGCCCGCGCGTTGCGTTCGATCCACTTTCCCTCGAGCATGGCTGAGCGCGACATCGCACGCCGGCGTCTTGCCTACGAGGAGTGCCTCTACCTGCAGCTGGCGCTGCGTCTGCGCAACGACGGCGGCCTGGTCGATGTGGTGCCCTATGCCCACACCGCGGGCGAGCATCTGGGCGCGCTTAAACAGGCCCTTCCGTTTTCGCTGAGCGACGAGCAGGAGGCCGCATTCCAAGACATCCTGCATGACATGTGCGATGGCGGGCGCGTGATGAACCGTCTGCTGCTGGGCGATGTCGGTACCGGTAAGACCGCCGTTGCCGCCTGCGCGCTGGCTGTGGCTGCCGATAGCGGCACGCAGGCCTGCGTTATGGCGCCCACGGGCGTGCTGGCGCGCCAATATGCTGATAAGACCGGCCCCTTGCTCTCTCAGGCCGGTATAACGTGGGCGCTGCTGACGGGTGCCACTCCGGCGGCCGAGCGCGAGCGGATCCATGAGCAGCTGCAGTCCGGCGAGCTCGATGTCCTCTTTGGCACCCATGCGGTCCTTTCGGATAACGTTGCGTTCAAGCATCTGTCGCTTGTTGTCATCGACGAGCAACACCGCTTTGGCGTAGGCCAGCGCAACGCCCTGCGCGCGAAGGGCCCCGGTGCCGATCTGCTCGTTATGACGGCAACGCCCATCCCGCGTACGCTGGCGCTTTCGGTCTACGGCGATCTGGACACGAGTATCATCCGCCATCGGCCCGTCCCTGGTGCTGGCGTGACGACACGCGTGCTCACCGAGTCGAGCCGTGACCTCGCCTATGGCGCCATTCGCGAGGCGCACGAGAAGGGGCAGCAGGCCTACGTGATTTGCCCGCTCGTGGAGCCGAGTGACTCGGCCGATGAGCTGGAAGACGTGCCCGGTATCGCCCGCGACGACGAGGGCCGCGTGACGGTCCCCGTGCCGCTGCACGATACGGCGACCGAGCTCGATCGCCTGCGTCTGGCGTTGCCGGGTCTTGCCATCGAGCGCCTTCACGGCCGTATGCCAGCGGGGGAGAAGGACCGCGTGATCGACGCCTTCAAGCGTGGCGAGATTGACGTGCTCGTCTCGACTACGGTGGTCGAGGTGGGCGTTGACGTGCCCAACGCCACCGTCATGGTCATCGAAAACGGCGAGCGCTTTGGTTTGGCTGCCCTGCACCAGCTGCGAGGCCGCGTGGGCCGTGGCGGCGTGTCGGGCACGTGCCTGGTCATGACGCACTCCAAGGGCAACGGCGGCGCATCGGCGGCGCAAGATCGTCTGCAATCGCTCGAAAAAACCTCGGATGGCTTTACGCTCGCCCAGATGGACCTGCGTCTGCGCCACGAGGGCGAAATCCTGGGGTACCGTCAGCATGGCGGTGTGACCCTGCGCTTTGTCGACCTGGATGCCGACGAGGAGCTGATCGAGTGGGCCCATTTGGACGCGGTCGAGCTCTTGCGGTATGCTTGCAACCTTGACTCTGTGGCGACGCGTCCCCTGCGCGATGCGGTCGCCATGCGATATCGACACATATTTAAGGAGGTCAGCGGAGGATGAGAATCATCGGCGGCGAATGGCGCGGTCGTAAGATCGAGGAGCCCCGTGGTCGCGATGTTACCCGCCCCACGACCGATCGCGTGCGCGAGGCATGCGCATCTATGGTCATGTCGGCATTCGACTTCGATCTGGACGAGGTCCGTGTGCTGGACGCCTTTGGCGGCTCCGGTGCCTTAGGGTTAGAGATGCTCTCTCGTGGGGCCCGCTCGCTCACGACGTTTGAGATCGATCGCAACGCCGCGCGGCTCATTACCAAGAATATCGAGTCGCTCTGCCGTGACCGTGCGCGTTGGCGCGTGGTCACGGGCGACATGCTGGCGAGTGCCTCGCGCGGTCGTGTACCGGGCGGCCCCTTTGATCTGGTCCTGCTCGACCCGCCCTATGCTTTTGGTGCCGAGCCGGTCGAGGAACTGCTGCAGGACCTGGCTCAGCAGGGTTTACTTGCGTCTGGCGCTTACGTCCTGTTTGAGCATGCCGCCGCCGATGCGGGCGCGCATCCGGCAGGCTTTGAGACTGTACGTGAGAAGCGCTACGGCATTACCTCGGTCGACCTGCTTCGCTGGGTCGACGATAACGATGGTGAAGGCGACAACGCCGGCGCAGATGCCGACAACAACGATGCCACGACGTTTCAGGAGGACGCCCATGAATGACACCATCAACCGCGTGATCGTCCCGGGCACCTTCGATCCCATCACGTTTGGCCATATCGATGTGATCCGCCGTGCCCGCCGCATCTTTCCCAGCGTGATCGTCGCTGTTGCCGAGTCGCAAGGTAAAAACGGTGTAGGCACCACGTTTATGCTCGATGAGCGCGTGGCGCTGGCCCGCGAGGCGCTCGGTGATATCGACGGCGTCGAGGTCCTGCCCTTTACCGGCCTCTTGGTCGACTTCGCTCGTGAGCAGGGGGCGGGTGCCGTGGTCAAGGGCCTGCGCGCCATGACCGACTTTGAGTATGAGCTGCAGCAGGCCGACCTTAACTATCGCCTGGATAGCGAGCTGGAGTCCATCTTTGTCATGAGTGCGCCGCAGTACGGCTATATCTCGAGCTCGGTTGTTCGCCAGATCGCCTCGCTCGGCAGCGATGTATCGACGTTTGTCCCGCCCAACGTGGTCGAAGCGCTCAAACATCGCTTTTCGTGACGTTTCTTATTGCCTGGTGGCATGTGGTAAACTAGCACGATGATATGTTACCTATGAAAGGAGACCGGATGCCGGGCGAGAATTTTCCTGGCGATAGGATCGTCAGCTTGGTCGATGAGCTCGAAGGGCTGATCGAGGAAGCCAAGCCGCCTTTCGGCAAGAACGCTCAGTTCAAGGTCATCGACGCCGACGTGTTCTTCAACATCCTCGACGAGATCCGCATGAGCTATCCCGAGGAGTGGCAGAAGTCCCGCCGTATCCTTAAGGAGCGCGAGGAGCTTATGGCTTCCGCCGCCGCTCAGGCCGATTCCATCATCGCTGACGCTCAGCAGCAGGCCCTCACCATTGCCGGTGAGCAGGAGATCGTCCGCCTTGCGCAACAGCAGGCCGACGACATCCGCGATCGTGCCCAGCAGTACGAGCGCGAGACGCGTTATGCTGCCGAGGACTACGCAGAGCAGGTCTTTACGCACCTGGAGGAGAACCTCAAGAGCCTGACCGGCACCGTTACCCGTTGCCGTCAGCAGCTCAACGAGGGTGCCGCCCAACAGAATGGTCAGTGGTAATGGCTGAGTTCCCGAGCGTTACCGTCGATCTTTCCGAGCAGCTCGAGTTTCCTGGAGATTCGTATCCGCTGACCGGTAAGGTCGATGTCGCCACCTACACGGTGGGCGAGAAGGAGTACCAGCTACAGGACGGCATCGACTACGACGTTGTCTTTACCAATGCCGGTACCGGTGTCTTGCTCACGGGCATGGTCCGCGCGCACGCCACCGGCGAGTGCGATCGTTGCCTGGAGCCCGCCTCGTTTGATATCGCTGGCGAGATCGAGGAGTTCTACCTCTTTGAGGAGCCCGAGGATCCCGAGGCCTACGAGGACGGCTACGAGCTCCTGGGTGAGGACCGCATCGTCGATCTGGGCGAGCCCATCAATGACGCGGTCGTTATGGACACACCGTTTGTGGTGCTTTGCAAGCCCGATTGTCGCGGTCTGTGCCCCACTTGCGGTTGCAATCTCAACATCGAGCAATGCGATTGCGCCGCCCAGGCAGAGGCAGAATGGGCCGCTGCCACGGAAAATCCATTTGCAGCATTGAAGAATCTCAAGCTTGATGAGTAAAACTGTGGTAGTATCGCTACTTGCGCGTAATCGCCACACTGGATAGTTCATAAGGAAGGTCACTATGCCCGTACCTAAACAAAAGCAGGGTCGTATCCGCACTCACACCCGTCGTTCCGCCAACATGAAGATCTCGGCTGCGGCTCAGTCCACGTGCCCCCGTTGCGGTGCTGTCAAGCTTCCGCACCACGTGTGCCCCAGCTGCGGTTTCTACAAGGACCGCGAGGTTATCGTTACCGAGTAACGGTATACTCTGGATGCGATGCCGTTCCAAATGGAACCACAATGGCCGGCTCAATGAGTCGGCCATTTTTGTATAAGGAGCATGTATATGAGTAACGTTCGCGTTTGTGTAGACGTTGTGGGCGGAGACGAGAAACCTCAGGTTGTTCTCGATGGTATCGAGGCTGCACTTGCCTCCGATCCCGATATCGAGGTCTTGGCAGCTGGCCCCGCCGAAATCGTCAATTCCTTTGCAGCTTCCCATGCACGTGTTGAGGCCCTTGAGGCGCCCGACGTTATCGCCATGGATGACGATCCCATTCGCGCCGTGATGACCAAGCGTAAGTCGTCGATCGTTCTTTCTTGCCGCGCCATCAAGAAGGGCAACGCGGATGCGTTTTTCTCCGCCGGCTCGACCGGTGCCATGACCGCTGCTGCGACCGCCTACGTGACGCCGTTTAGGTATCAGGCCGAAGGCAAAAAGCAGCCGGTGCGCCCCTGTCTGACCAATGCACTGCCCAATCGCGCCGGCGGTCTGACGGTGCTGTGCGACATGGGTGCCAACCCCGATGTCGAGGTTGACGATATGGTGCGCTTTGCGCAGATGGGCAGCGCCTATGCCCGCGTCGTCCTGGGCATTGAGTATCCTCGCGTGGGCCTGCTTGCCAACGGCACCGAGGACGAGAAGGGTTCCAACTTTACCAAGGCCTGTTTCCCTGCTATGAAGGCCGCCGTTCCCGGCTTTGTTGGTAACTGCGAGGGAACGGACATCACCTCAGGTAACTTCGATGTCGTCGTTGCCGATGGCATGTCGGGCAATATTGCGCTCAAGGCCACCGAGGGTGCTGCCAAGTTTTTGCTGCAGGGGCTCAAGGGTGTCTTTATGTCTTCGCTCGGCACCAAGATTGCCGCGCTGCTTATCAAAAAGCAGATGCGCGAGATTAAGGCCAAGCTTTCGGGCGACGCCAAGGGCGGCGCGATTCTTTTGGGCCTGCGCGGCGTGGTCCTGATCGGCCATGGCGCCACCTCGGTCGAGGCTGTCAAAAACGGTACGCTCGCGGCGGCCGAAGCCGTGCGCGCGGGGCTGGTCGAGAATGTCGCCAACTCTATGGACGGTATCGTTTTATAACAGCGGCGTTATGCGTCTTGGGGCGCACGTCGTGGGGTAGAATCAGAACCGTGTCTTGGTACCGCCCGGGCGGTACCATTCTTTTGGTATTCATGCACTATGAGAGGAAGCGCTATGGACCGCTCCGAAATCTTCGACAAGATCGCCGAGGTCGCTGCTGACGTTCTGGGCGTCGATGTTGCCGAAATTAGCGATGAGACCACCTTTGACGACCTCGATGCCAACTCGCTCGAGCGCCTGCAGCTGGTTACGGCTATCGAGGACGAGTTCAACCTCGAGATCGATGACGAGACCCTGCTCTCGCTCAACTCTGTCGCCGACGCCGTCGACGCGATCGAAAACGCCAGGGAGGCCTAGGTCTTGGCTTTATCCGAACGACTTACGCGTGCCCAGGAAATCCTGGGCCACGAGTTCAACAATAAGGTGCTGCTGCGCGCGGCGCTCACGCACCCCTCTGCCGTGGAAGGTCAGCCCGTCTCGGCGAGCTATGAGCGCCTTGAGTTCTTGGGCGATTCCATTTTGGGCGCTGTGGTCGCACGCTCCCTGTTTGAGTCCTATCCGGAGTTTGACGAGGGCAAGCTCACGCGCTTGAAGGTGTCGCTTGTCTCGGGCGCTACGCTGTCCGAGGTTTCTCACGAGCTGGGCATCGACGACATCATCATCTTTGGTGCCTCCGAGACCGGTACCGGTGCGCGCGGCCTGCATTCGGCGCTCGAGAACGTCTACGAGTCGCTCGTGGGCGCACTGTACCTGGATGCCGGCTGGGATGCCGCAGCTGAGTTTATCCATCGTACGCTTAAGCCGCATTTGGCTTCCGAGCGTGCCGAGCATCCTGCAAACCCCAAGTCGTTTTTGCAGGAGTGCGTGCAAGCCGACGGTCACGAGCCCCCGGCGTACAAGCTCGTTGGCTCTGAGGGCCCGGCACATGCGCCCACCTTCACCGCCGTGGTTTTGATCGATGGTATTCGTCAGGGTCGCGGCTCCGGCTCCTCAAAGAAAGAAGCCGAGGGAGCCGCCGCGCTCGAAGCGCTCGACCGCATGGGTTACACCACCAACGGCGTGATTCTGAACAAGAAGCACGTGTAAGCGAGGAACCGTGTATCTCAAGTCCCTCACGCTCAAAGGGTTCAAGTCGTTTGCCGACCGCGCCCATATGACGTTTGAGCCGGGCCTGACCGTCATCGTCGGGCCCAACGGCTCGGGAAAATCGAACATCTCCGACTCCATCCTGTGGGTCCTGGGCGAGCAGAGCGCTAAGCAGCTGCGCGGCCAGGCCATGGAGGATGTCATCTTCTCGGGCTCGTCGGCTCGCAAGCCGGTGGGTGTCGCCGAGGTCACGCTGGTGCTCGATAACTCGGACCATATGCTGCCCGTCGATTTTGACGAGGTCGCCATCACCCGTCGTATGTATCGCTCGGGCGAAAGCGAGTACCTCATCAACTCGAGTCCGTGCCGCCTGATGGACATTCAGGACATCCTGCACGATTCCGGCCTGGGCAAGGATACGCATTCCATCATCAGCCAGGGCAAGCTCGACGCCATTTTGCAGAGCCGCCCCGAGGAGCGCCGCGCCCTCATCGAGGAGGCCGCCGGCATCTCCAAGCACAAGCGCCGCAAGGAGCGCGCGCTCAAAAAGATTAAGTCGATGGACGAGCACCTGACGCGTGCCCGCGACATCAATAAGGAAATCGCCCGCCAGCTGCGACCGCTGGAGCGTCAGGTCGATCGCGCACGCAAGTACAAAGAGCTGTCCTCGCGCGCGAACGAGCTTACGCAGATGCTGGCCGTCGACGAGCTGCGTTCGCTGCAGTCGCAGTGGAACGACCTGGAGAGCCGCTCCAAGGAAGGTGCCGCCGAGCTTGAGCTTGCGCAGTACCGCATGGGCGAAAAGGAGCGCGAGCTCGAGAAGCTCCAGGTCATGCTCGAGGAAAA
Organism: Collinsella aerofaciens; assembly: GCA_048227095.1. Taxonomy (GTDB): domain Bacteria; phylum Actinomycetota; class Coriobacteriia; order Coriobacteriales; family Coriobacteriaceae; genus Collinsella; species Collinsella aerofaciens_CF. Next base: position 7,665 of record DBFAHJ010000180.1, read on the forward strand.
GGGCCTGTTTGTGGGCGATCTGGGCGAGCAGCGCCGCCATATGCAAGATGTGGTCGGCCGCATTAACTCCGACATGCGCCTGCTCGAGGAAAAGGGCCACAACATGGTGTCGCGTCTGTCTGACATGCGCGGGCAGATTTCGAGCTCCGAGCATCAGCGTCGTCGCGTGGTCGAGGAGCTCGAGGACGCGCGTGCGCAGCTTGAGGAAGTGACCGGCGCGCACATGCAGGCCCAGGAGGACGTTGACGCCGCTGGTCCTGCCGCCGCAGAGCTCCACGAGCGGCGCGTGGCGCTCGACAATCAGATTTCGCAGCTTACGCGTGAGCAACGCGATGTGCAGCGCGTGGCCGACAACGCCGCGCTCGAGCTCGCCAAGGTGAAGGACTCGCTGAGCAATGCCGAGGTCGAGGACAACATGTATGCCTCGCGCCTGGAGCAGATTGACGAGCAGCTCGAGGAGGTCACGGCCTCGCTCGAGAGCCGTCGCAACCGCGCAGAGGAGCTTGAGGGTGCTCTTGAGGAAGCGCGCCAGGCCCAGGCCGATGCGCGTGAGGCCACCGAGGTCGCCCGTGCAGCCCTGAAGGACTTGCGTAATCGTGAGAGTGAGGCGCGCAACAAGCTGTCCGAGGTGCGCTCGGAGCTTGCCAGCCAAAAGAAACTCGATGCCCGCATGGCCGACAGCTCGCCGCTCGTGAGCCGTCTGGTGGGTGCGCTGGGCGACGATGTCTTGGGTCGTCTGGGCGACGTGCTGGAGGCCCCGCGCGAGCTTGAGGGCCTGGTTGAGCAATTGCTCGCCGGCGATATCGATGCGCTGCTGTTTGATGACGCCGCCACGCTTGAGCGTGCCGGTCGTGCGGCTCTGGACCAAAAGAAGGCCTCGGGCGAAGCACTGCTGGTGACGCGCGGCGTGAGCGGCTCTACCGCCGCTGAGGGCGCTGCCGGTACCCGCCTGGTTGATCGTCTGTCCGTGCGTGCAGGCTACGGACCCGTCGTCGAGGCGCTGCTCGGCGGCTATTACGTGGTCGATGACTTGGCTGCCGCGCTGGCTGCGCCTGTCGTTGACGGTGTGACCTATGTGACTCCCGATGGCGCCCGCGTAAGCTGTGGCGGCCTGGTGCGTGTGGGCCTCGATGCCGGCGAGGCGTCGGGTGCTCTGGAGCGTAAGCGTCGCATTCGCGAGCTGGAGGGGCTTGAGCCCGATCTGGCTGCCGTGTTTGAGCATGTGTCGGATCAGGTCGTCGAGGCCAACGTTGCCGTCGAGGAGGCCCGTGCCGCCGAGGGCGATGCCGCCGGTGAGATCGCCCGTCTTGAGGGCGAGCGCCGCTCGCTGCTCTCCGAGATCGGCCGCTTGGAGCAAAGCGCCAACAATGCCGAGGTCGAGCGCGTGCGCATCTCCAAGCGCCGCGAGCAGGCTGCCGAGGCCGTTCGTGCCGCGCGCCCGCGCGTTGACGAGCTCACCCGTTCGCGTGACGAGGCGCGTGCACAGGCAAGCGACCTGGGTCTCCAGATTGCCGAGGCCAACCATGAGCTCGATCGCGTTCGCCGTGACGATTCCGAGGCCGCCGGTAAGCTCGCCGATGCCAAGGTGCGCCTGGCCCAGACGAGCGAGCGCCTGCGTTCGCTGAAGGGCCGCGTGCCCGACCTTGAGCATCGTCTTGAGGGCATCGACCGTCGTATCCGCGGAACACGCCAGGCTTCGCGCTCGCTCGAGCTGCTGCGCCTGCGCGTCGACCCCATGCACGAACGCTATTCTGCCCTGTTGGAACGCGCGTCGGATTGGGCAGCGCGCCTGCGTGACCAGGCCTCTCTGGAGGAGGCGGACTCCGCTTCGCTCAAGAAGACCATCGAGGATGCCAAGGCAGAGGTTGCCCGCGCTAAGGAGCGAGTCGATACCGCCTCCGCCGCGCAAAACGAGTTCAAGGTCGCGCGTGGCAAGCTCGAGGTGCAGGTCGAGGCTGCCATCAAGGCCATTACCGCCGATGGCACGACGGTGCTCGAGGAAGCGCTCATGCTTCCGGTGCCCACGGACCGCGATGCCGCCGAGCGCGAACTCAACCAGCTTGTGCGCCAGATCAACAACCTTGGTCCCGTTAACCAAGTTGCCATGGAGGAGTACGAGCAGCTCAAGCGCCGCGCCGACTACATCGAGGAACAGCTGGCCGATCTGGAGAGCGCGCGCAAGGCGCTCACTAAGATCACGGTGGCCATTGATCGCAAGATGCGGAAGGCCTTCCTGGTGACGTTTGAGAAGGTCGACGCGAACTTCCGCGAGATCTTCGCTATGCTCTTCCCGGGCGGCCAGGCTCATCTGGAGATGACCGATCCCGAGCATCCTGCCGAGACGGGTATCGAGGTCGTGGCGCAGCCGCGCGGCAAGCGCATCACCAAGATGATGCTCATGTCGGGCGGCGAGAAGAGTCTGACGGCGCTCGCCCTGCTTTTTGCCGTGTACCGCACACGTACGGTTCCGTTCTATGTGCTGGACGAGGTCGAGGCGGCGCTTGATGACGCTAACCTGTCCAAGCTCATCGGAGCCCTCGATGTGCTGCGTTCCGATACGCAGCTCTTGGTTATCTCGCATCAGCGCCGTACTATGGAGGACGCTGACGTCCTCTATGGCGTCTCGATGCAAGCCGACGGCGTCAGTCGCGTCGTCTCGCAAAAACTCGATCGCGAAACCGGAAAGGTCGTGAATGCATAATGGGATTCTTCGATGCTCTCTCGCGCGGACTTGAGCGCAGCCGCGAGGCCCTCAACGAGGTCTTCTACTTTGGCGGTGAGGTCGACGAGGATTTTTGGGAGGACCTGGAGGACACCCTCGTAATGGGTGACATGGGCGCCGAGGTCGCTATCAAGGTCTCCGATGACCTGCGCGATGCCGCGGCCAAGAAGAACCTCAAGACCGCTCCGCAGCTTCGCCGCGCCCTGGCCGAGCAGCTTGAGCAGCACTTTGTGCCCATCGAGCGAGATCCGTTCTCCGATACGCCGAGCTGCGTGCTGTTTGTGGGCATTAACGGTGCCGGCAAGACCACGACGGTCGGTAAGATCGCGAGCGCCATGGCTGCCCGCGGCAAGAACGTGGTGATCGGTTCGGCCGACACCTTCCGCGCCGCCGCCATCGAGCAGCTTGATGTGTGGGGCCAGCGCGCTGGCGTCCCCGTCATCAAGCGCGACCGCGGCTCCGACCCGGCAAGTGTTTGCTACGACGTGCTCGACGAGGCCGACAAGCGCGGCAGCGACCTGGTGCTTATCGATACCGCCGGCCGTCTACACACGAGCCCTGAGCTCATGCGCGAGCTTGCCAAGGTGGTCAATGTGACCCGTAAGCGCGCCGCCAATATGGCCGCCGGTCCCATGCCGGTTTCGGTCGTGCTTGTGATCGACGCCGCGACGGGCCAAAACGGTCTGAAC
>DBFAHJ010000181.1:0-3145 GCA_048227095.1 Collinsella aerofaciens
CAGCTATCTGGAAGAGGATCGAACCACCCGTCAAAATCTCGCCGACGTCGCCGAGCGCACGGAGGACACCATCGAGCAGTATTACGACATCGTCGAGGACCTAGACGTCCCGACGAGCTCCAAGAACTACAGCTCCTGGAAAGACATCGTTGCCCTGTACGACGACCTGAATCACCGCATTGACGCAATCTGTGATGCCTGGGAGATCAGCCTGAAATACGCCAAGCCTGCGGACCACAAGAATGAGATCGTGGCGCCGCTGTCGCGCGACAACGTGGCGGGCACCAATGACAATAAGTACCGCCTAGACTTTGAGGAGCGCTATCCCGGCGCCAAACCCGTCGAAGTGAACTAGTCGCATGCGACGGTCTTAAACGACTAGTCATTCAAGAACGTCCCCAATGACTACGCAAAAAACGAGCGAGGATCATGGGACCCTCGCTCGTTTTTGTTTTGGGCTATGTTTCGGCTGCGCCGCTACTTGTCGGCGGCCGCCTTCTTGGTGGTCGTCTTTTTCGCGGCAGTCTTCTTGGCGGTCGTCTTCTTGGCAGCAGTCTTCTTTGCCGCCGTCGTCTTCTTCGCCGTGCTCGCCTTGGTCGTAGTCTTGCGGCCGCGGGCGGGCTTCTTCTCCTTGGTCGGGCAGTCCATGTTCACGCAGATGCGCCACGGGCCGCGCGCCGTGTTGACCACCACGATGGGGGCACCGCACTCGGGGCAGGTCTCACCCGTCGCCTCGAGCTTACCGCGCGCCGGCAGAGGATAGCTCACGCCGCAGTCATCGTAGTTGGTGCAGCGGATAAAGCGCTTGCCGCTCTTCTCGCTCTTGTGCGCGATCAGGTCGCCATGGCGTCCGGCCTCGGCGCACACCTTGCACTCGCCCACCTTAAGGTCAGGCTCGTAGTTGGTGGGGCACGTGGGGTTCACGCAAATCTCGAAGGCCTTCTGGCGGAACGGCTGGCACTTAATGCGCGGCGCGCCGCACTCGGGGCACACGGCCGCCTCGCCCTCGAGCGGGCTTACCTTGACGCCGCTCGGCACCGGATAGGTCACGTCGCAGTCGGGCCAGCCCATGCAGCCGATAAAGCTACCGCGGGTCTTGGCGCTCGTCTTCATAACCAGATCCTTGCCGCACTTGGGGCAGGCACCCACGCGCGCATCGGCCGTGACGGCGTCGCTGATGGCGTCGCCGAGCTCCTGCGTATGTTTGAGCAGCTCGTCGAGCACACCGGCCAGCAGCGCGCGCGAGTGCGTCACGACATGCTCTTCGGTGTCCTCGCCGCGCTCGACGCGGGTCATGTCGCCGTCGAGCTCGCTGGTCATATCGGGGCTCGTGATGCGCGGGGCAAATTGCGTCAGCGCGTCGATGATGGCGATGCCCAGCTGGCTCGGCTCAACGGGATCATTTTTGAGATAGCGCACGGCATACAGGCGCTCGATGATGCTCGCACGCGTGGACTTGGTACCCAGGCCGCGCTTTTCCATCTCCTGCACGAGCTTGCCCTGGCTGTAGCGCGCGGGCGGCTCGGTCTGCTTGGCCTCGAGTTTAATGTCGAACACGTCGACCGTATCGCCCTGCTCCAGCGGCGGCATCTGCTCATCGCGCTTAAGTCCATACGGATACGCCTCGCGGAAGCCCGGAGTCACGAGCACATCGCCCGAAGCCACGAACGGCTCACCGTTCACGTCGAGCTCGAGCTTGGTGTTCTCGATGGTCGCGGGACCCATAAGCGTCGCCAGGAAGCGGCGGGCGATGAGGTCGTAGAGCTTGCGCTGACCGCCGTCGAGCGTGGACGGATCGCCCTCGCCCGTGGGGTAGATAGGCGGGTGGTCGGTGGTCTCGACTTTACCGCGCGTGGGCTTCATGGGACCAGCGAGTACCTTTTTGCACACGGGCGCCAGCGCCGGGTTGATCTTTGCCAGGTCACTCACCACGGCGCCCAAATCGAGCGTCGCGGGATACACGGTGTTGTCGACACGCGGGTAGCTGATGAGGCCCGCCATGTAGAGAGACTCGGCGATGCGCATGGTACGCGCAGGCGAGATGCCCTCGGCTGCGGCGGCAGCCTGCAGCGAGGTGGTCGCAAACGGCGTGGGCGGCTGCTGCTTGCGCGAGCGCTTGGTCACCGCGGCGACGGTTGCCGTCGCGACGCCGTCAACATGGCCGTACGCCGTCTCAGCAGCATCCTTGTCGGTAAAGCGTGCCGTCTTGTGCGCAATCTTAAAGCGGTCATCCTCGGCAGCGCCCTGCGCAGCACCCATGCCGCGAATCTGCCAATAGTCCTCGGGCACAAACGCCATGCGCTCGCGCTCGCGCTCGACCACCAGGGCAAGCGTCGGCGTCTGCACGCGGCCGGCAGAGCGCACGTTACCAAAGCCGCCAAACTTGGCGAGCGTCAGGTAACGCGTGAGCACCGCACCCCAAATGAGGTCGATGTGCTGGCGGCTCTCGCCGGCGTCGGCCAGATTCTGGTCGAGCGAGACGAGATTATCGAAGGCCTGCGTGATCTCGGCCTTGGTAAACGAAGAGTACTGGGCGCGGGCGACCGGCAAGTCCGGCGCAACCTCGCGCACCTTGTTGAGGGCGTCCGAACCGATCAGCTCGCCCTCGCGATCGAAGTCCGTGGCGATGATGACACTGTCGGACTTCTTAGCCAGGTTCTTGAGCGAGCGAATGAGCTCCTTCTCGGCCGGTAGCTTAATGACGGGCGCCCAGGTGAGGTAGGGCAGGCTCTCGAGCTTCCAGCCCTTGATGGAGATACCGTCGGCAAGAAACGGCTTACGCTTGGTGTCGTAGGGCGGACGAGCCAGGCCATCGGGCATGTCGGCCGGCAGCATCTCGCCGTCCTCGGTCACCGAATACCAACCCAGCTTTTTATCGAACAGCACGCTGTCGCAAAAATCGGGCGCAAGGATGTGACCGGCGAGACCGATCGTCACACACTCCTCGCCCTTCCACTCAAAACGGTAGATGGCGGTGTTGTACACCTTGTCCTTTTTGGGTTTGCCCGTGGACAGACGCTCGGCGATCTGACGCGCGGCGTCGTTTTTCTCGGCGATGATGAGCTTCAAAAGAGGCTCCTATCTCGTGTCTCTGCGGCTACGCCCGCCCGTATGGCGGCCGATTTACGCCCTTGCTTGCTCGATC
>DBFAHJ010000182.1:0-5586 GCA_048227095.1 Collinsella aerofaciens
AAACGAAGCATCCATCATATAATGGAGCGACGCAACCAGAGAGGTCACCCATGGAATTTTACGCAAGCTGCCCCGAGGGCTTTGAGTCCGCACTCGCCGATGAGCTTAAACGCCTCGGGCTTTCGCATGTTCGCCGGCTGAAGGGCCGCGCTACATTTGAGGGCGAGCTCGAAGAAGGCTACCGCGCCTGTCTGTGGTCGCGCCTGGCGAGCCGTGTGTTCGTGGTACTCGGGCGCTTTGAGGCGCAGGATGCCGATGAACTGTACGATAGCGTTTACGACATCGCCTGGGAGACCATCATCCGCCCCGGCGCCACCATCGCCATCACCGCCCGCGGCGTGACCGAGCAGCTGCGCAACACGCGCTTCTCGGCCCTGCGCGCCAAAGACGCGCTGTGCGACCGTCTGGCCGAGACCACGGGCCGTCGCGCCGACGTCGATGCCGCCGACCCCGATGTTCACCTGTTGCTTTCGCTGCGTCAGCGCCGCGCGAGCATCAGCCTGGACCTTTCGGGCGACCCGCTGTTCAAGCGTCTGCCGCCCGCTGCGACTCGTGCCGGCGAGGGCGCACATGTGTTGCGCCCCGACTACGCCGCCCTGGTGCTGGCGCAGGTCGGCTGGACCGCACTATGCGAGCGCGAGCTGACGGCCGACGATTACGAAAACGAAGCCCTTCCCACGCTAATCGATGCCTCGTGCGCCGGCGGCGGTCTGCTGCTGGAGGCCGTGAACATTCTGACCGACCGCGCCCCGGGCGCCGCACGCGAGCGCTGGGGCTTTGAGGGCTGGCAGCTGCACGACGCTGTCCTGTGGGAGCAGCTGCTTGCCGAGGCGCGCGAGCGCGAGGCGGCAGCGCGCGAGCGCCAGGCGCGCATCGTGGCCGTAGACATCGACCCCGCCGCCCGCAAGACTGCCGAGCGCATGGTCAAGTGCGCCGGCTACAAGCGTTTTGTCGACTTTTGTGCCGCCAAGCCCGCCACCGTGCTGGACCATGCGGGCGCCGTCGCCGGTGCCGCCCTGGTCGCGGACACGACCGAGACCCCGCTTTCGCTCATGCACGACGCCATGACGCTGGTCGGCGAGCTGCGCCGCGCGCCCGAGCTCGCTTCGGCACCGGTCGCCGCGCTCACCCGCGATGGCCTTATGGCCCGCGCGCTCCACGCCGAGCCCGCGCGCTCCATCGCCGTCATGCCCAACAACGAAGAGGCGACCGTCGAAGTCTGGCCTTCGCTCGACCACGCCGCCGCAGCGTTTGAGGCTGCGACCAGCGCAAACGCCGAGGGCGAGACCGCGGACGCCGACGACGTCATCAGCGACGAAGCCGCCGACACCTTCATGCCCGAACCTACCGCCACGCTCGACCTGGGTGATGGCAAGCCGCTGCCCGTGCTCATCCCCGAGTCCGAGCAGTTCGCCAACCGTCTGCGCAAGAACGCTCGCCTGCGTCGCAAGTGGGCAAAGCGCGAGGGCGTGAGCTGCTACCGCGTCTACGATGCCGACCTGCCCGACTACTCCGCCGCCATCGACCTGTACGAGGGTTGCCCGCAGACGCCGGGCCGCTGGCTCGTCATCGCCGAATACGCCGCGCCCAAGACCATCGACCCCGCGCTAGCCCAGGCCCGCATGCTCGACATTCTGGCCATCGCGCCGCGCATCCTTGATGTTCCGGCCGAGCATGTGCACGCCAAGGCCCGCATGCGTTCGCGCGGCGGCTCGCAGTACGGCAAGCAGGGCGCCGGCAAGGGCGGCTCGGGCGAGCGCGCCAATATCGCACGCCGTCGTCTGCCACTCATCGAAGAGGGCGGCCTTACCTTTGCCGTCAACTTTGACGACTATCTGGATGTGGGCATCTTCCTGGATCACCGCGTCACCCGCAACCTAGTGCGCGAGCACGCCAAGCAGGCGCGCCGCTTCCTCAACCTGTTTGCCTACACTGGCACTGCCACCTGCTACGCGGCCGATGGCGGCGTCGAGGAGACCGTGACGGTCGACCTTTCCAACACCTACCTGGACTGGGCCGAGCGCAATATGCGCCAGAACGGCTTTGTTGGTCCGCAGCATCATTTTGTGCGCGACGACGTGCTCGCCTGGATTCGCGACCAGCGCCAGACGCGCAACCGCTGGGACCTGATCTTTGTCGACCCGCCCACGTTTTCGAACTCGTCCAAGATGGGCCGCCGCACCTGGGATGTCCAGCGCGACCATGTTGAGCTTTTGGCCGGCGTATCGCGCCTGCTCGCACAGGGCGGCCACGCCATCTTTAGCTGCAACCTGCGCGGCTTCCGCCCCGAGGCGCGCAAGCTCGCGCGCGCGGGCGTGGTGCTGGAGGACATTACGGCACAGACCATCCCCGAGGACTTCGCGCGCAACCAGAAGGTGCACCACTGCTATATCGTGCGCCGCCTGCCCATCGAGGACGCCATGGCCGAGGTCGGCTTTAGCGCCGAGGAAATTGCCGAGCGCGTCGAGGAGCTGCGTAACCCCGAGGCCCGTAAGCCTCGCGCGGCAGTGCCCGCGCACGTGCAGACCGGCAACGGCAAGTCCAACTTTGCTGGCAAGCCCTCCCCCGCCGGCAAGTCCAAAAAGAAGAAGTTCTACGCCAGCAAGCCCAAGGGCAAATAACAAAGTTGCGGTGGAATACGGACTGTTTTGCCTGGAATTAGGCAAATTTAGACTGTATTTCACCGCAACTCATATTGGGATGGCGGATGCCGACCTATCCCTGGATGACCAATCGGTAACCAATACCCACGTGCGTCTGGATATAGCGCGGATGCGCGGGGTCGGACTCGATCTTCTTGCGCAGCGTGCCCATAAAGACGCGCAGGCTCGCCAGGTCGCTCTTAGTTGCCGTGCCCCAAATCTCGTGCAGGATAAACTGGTGCGTCAGTACCTTGTCGGCGTTATGCGCCAGCAGGCACAGGAGCTTATACTCGATCGGCGTCAGATGCAGTTCCTCGCCATCCATCGTGGCGATGCCGGCATCAAAATCGATATGCAGCTCACCGGTATCGAACGAGCCCTCGGAGACAACGCCGCCCGTCTGCGCATACGAAAGGCGCCTGAGCGTCGTGCGAATGCGCGCGAGCAGTTCCTCGACCGAAAACGGCTTGGTCAGGTAGTCGTCGGCACCGGCATCGAGCGCGCGGATTTTGTCCGCGTCCTCGCTGCGCGCCGAGACCACGATAATCGGCATGCCCGACCATGCGCGCACCGACTCCACCACCTTGACGCCGTCCATATCGGGCAGGCCCAGATCGAGCAGCACAATGCTCGGCGTCTGCGACGAGGCGGCGGCGATAGCGGCATGGGCGGTCTCCACAGCCATATGGCGCAAGCCGTGCGCCTCGAGCGCGGCAACAATAAGATTGCGGACGGCGGGGTCGTCCTCAACGACCAAGATGAGCGGTTTTACGGCAGAGTTCGGCACAGCGCTACTCCTTATCAAACGAAACGTCGGCGGCAGGAAGCTCAATCGTAAAGACCGAGCCGTGCGGGTCCGCCGCGGCAACCTCTATGCTACCGCCATGTGCCAACGCAATGGAACGGCAGAGCGAAAGACCCAGGCCAACGCTGCGGTGGCTGTCGGCCAGACCATGGTTGGCGGTATAGAACGACTCAAAGATCCGCTCGCGATCCTCGGGTGCGATGCCCGGACCATCATCGGCCACCGAGCACGCCACGCGTCCATCGTCGACGCTAATCGAAATCACGATATGCGAACCCGCGGGCGTATAGGTGATGGCGTTGTTCACCAGATTGACCACCAGCTGCACCATCAGGCGCGCATCGACGTTGACGAGCGCCGGCTCATCGCACGCCACCACCTTAAGGTCGTGCTCGCGCACGGCCGGATTTACGTGGCGCAGCGCCTCCTCGACGATATCGTCCATGAGCTCGAGCGTGGTCGACAGGCGCATACCGCCACCCTCGAGCTTGGTGATGGCGAGCAGATTCTCGACGGTGGCGTTGAGCCACAGCGCATCCGAGCGAATGGATAGAAGCAGGCCGCGGCGCGTCTGGGCATCGAGCACCGCGGTGCCGGTCGAGCCCTGGTCGAGCAGCACATCGGCATTACCCGAAATACTGGTGAGCGGCGTGCGCAGGTCGTGCGAGATGGAGCGCAGCAGGTTGGCGCGCAGCTGTTCGTTTTTGGCAAGCACCGCCGCCTCCTCGCGGGCCTCCATGGCGCGGGCGCGATCGAGCGCCAGCTCGCCTTCACTCACGATGGCATCGGCAAGTGTCCGCTCCTCATGCGTCAGCACGTCGGGCTCGGCAACGATAGCCAGCACGCCCACCACCGAGGCGGGGTCGCCCGAGCGCGCGAAGCCGTCGCCTGTGCGAACCGTCAGGTAGATGCCATAAAACGCCGAGCCGCCATAGGTGGCATCGAGCGGCGTTCCCACATAGGCGGACGCCGAGAGCCGCGGCGGCATCTGCGGCGCCAGTTCGTGCACCGGTGCGGCATCGCCCACGGCCGTGTATGTCGCACGCGGCAGCAGGTCATCGCCCTCGGCGTCGGCGCTGTACCACACGACCGGGCAGCCCGAAAGACGTGCCAGCTGCGTGGCCATGGCGTGAACGATCTGATGCTGATCGGCGCACCGCTGCAGCATGCGGTTGGTCTCGAGCACCATATGCGTGCGGCGGTCGCTGGCGGCAGCCTGTGCCAAGGCGCGGCGCAGGGCCAACGCAATCGAGCTCGACACAAGCGAGACCACGAACATGATGAAGAACATGCCGGGATAGCCGCGGTCGATAAGCGACAGCGAGTAGCGCGGGTCGACAAACAAGAAGTTGTAGAGCGCCACGGCGGCAGCCGAGCTCAGCAAGCAATACAGGCGACTCCAGGTAAAGAATGCGCACAGCTGAACGGCGAACACATAGACGATCATGATGCTCGGCGCGAGACCCGGATGGTCGAGCAGCGCGCCCACAATCGTCGCCGCGACCAGCAGCCCCACCGATACGCAGGCGTCATACAGAGGAGTGCGGCGCGTCAGCGTTGTGCGCCGCCACCAAAAGCTATCGGCAATATCGCCGTCCGTACGGACGTCCATCAGCGTCCCGCCCCTCTCTCAAAACAAAAACCACCACAAAGGGGACAGGCACCTTTGTGGTGGTTTCCCTTGTGGTGGTTCCAAGTGTATAGCCTTTGCAACCGGCGGTCGCTAGACAAACAGCACGTGCGCGAGCAGGGCACACACGCACACCGCTCCAAATACCAGTGCCACGATCGAAATTACGCGATCGGCCATATCCATGTTGGCACGGTTCGTAAGGAACCGATCTTCGGCGGCGTCGGCGCGTGCCTCACGTACCAGCTCGGCAACCACCTCGCGGCCATCAAGCATCTTTGCATCCATGTTTGCCTCCCCGGTCTCAATCTTGTCCATCGAAAACCAACTCCGTGCAACCCGCCGGCGCCTACGGCCGCTCGTTGGGGGCCAGGCGCTGCATCTTGTTCACGGCCTTGAACTTGGTGAACAGCGGCACGTACTCAAAGCTCACGTTGGAGTTCTCCAGGCCGTACCAACGCGCGGGCGTGCCGGCGGCGCGGCGAATGATGTACTTGAGCGTGATGGCC
>DBFAHJ010000183.1:0-6317 GCA_048227095.1 Collinsella aerofaciens
TATAACCTCGATGCGGTCGACTATGTCGTCAAGCCGGTCGAGGACGCACGCCTGTCAAAGGCACTCGACAAGATCGAGGCAGCCTTGGGTGCCCGTCGTGTTATCCACGCTCCGCGCCAGCCTTTGCGTCTGACGGTGGACCGCGGGGGCAAAAAGGTGTTCATTCCCGCCGCAGACGTCTGCTACTTTGAGGCGCGCGCCGATTTTTGCAACGCCATCTGCGCCGAGGGAACGTACCTGATCAATGAGTCGATCTCTTCGCTCGAGCGTCGCTTGGTCTCCGAGGGCTTTATTCGCGTTCATCGCAGCTATCTGGTCAATTTGGAAGACGTGCACAATGTCGAGATCGGTTCCACGGGTCTTATGGAGCTCAGACTCGATCGCGTAACCTCGACGGTGCCCGTGTCCCGCCGTCGCGCTGCCGAGGTTAAAGCACACTTGGGGCTTGCGTAGACGGTCTGCGTGCCGTCGTTTACCATCGCAGGTTTGGCATGGGCGCGCGGTGGGCATAATGGGTGGCATCGAATGAAATCGAAAGGATCATTATGCCCGCGCTTATCACCCATCATCTGTTTGGCGAGGAAAGCATCGACCGTCTTCCACAGGGCGTCATCACGTCCGATGAAGAGCGCATTGCCTTTATCTTGGGCAACCAAGGCCCCGACCCGTTTTTCTTTCACATTCTGACACCGCGTGTTTCCGACTGCACGCTGCTGGCGCAGGTCATGCATCGGTCGCGCATGTCTCGTCAGTTTGCGTGCCTGCGCGACGGCGTGTCGCATCTGCTGCCGCGCGACGCCAGCTTGGGTCGTGCCTTTGCGCTGGGCCTGCTGTCTCATTACGTGCTCGACCGCAACGCTCATCCCTTTGTCTATGAGCAGCAGTTTGGCATTGTCGAGTCCGATTCAGAGCTTGAGGATTCGAGCAGTCAGGTCCATGCCGTGATCGAGAGCGACCTGGATGTGCTGATGCTGCAGCTTAAACGCGATGGCGCTACGGTTGACGATTACCCGCCGGCGGGCGAGATCGTCACCACTGATCGCATCAATCGCGTGGCCGGCGTGCTGATGAGCTATGTTGCCGGACGCGTGTACGGCATTGACATTCCGGCGGGGGAGTACGGTGCTGCCGTTGCCAATATGCAGCGACTTTACCGCGCGATTGAGCCGGCCGGCTCCGCAAAGACGCGCGCGATCTCGCTGGTTGAGGGCTTGGTGCACGATTACTCGCTGCTCGACGGCCTTGCTCATCGCGTGACGACGGAGTTGCCCGAGCGCACCGGTAACCTGGGCCATCTGACATGGAAGAATCCCTTTACCGACGAGGTCTCGAACGAGAGTTTCCCCGAGGTCTTTGATCGCGCGCTGGGCGATTACGAGTGCACGGTCGCACGTTTTATCGAGACCGGTGACATGGATGCCGTGACCAGTCACGTCAACTACAGCGGTCGCGTGCTCAATGCCGATGAGGAGTTCGACCGCGAGGAATAGGGCCCGTGCGTGCCCCTTTGCCGAATCCTTACCGGCGGTTCTGGACAATTGGGGTACGATGAACTAACTGCATATCGGGCGAATACGAAGGGTCCCTGTCCATGAAATACACCAAGCTCGAGCGTAACTGGGTTATGTATGATGTGGGCAATTCGGCCCTCGTGCTGCTCAATACCTCGGTGGTGCCCATTTACTTTAACGCCATCAATACCGGCGCTTCCTCGGCCGACCTGGTGGTCGCCTGGGGCAATGCACAGACGATCGCCTCGCTGGTCATCGCCATGCTCATGCCCATTCTGGGCGCACTTGCCGACTACGCTGGCAACAAAATCAAGTTCTTCTTGGGCTTTTTCCTCACGGGCCTGGTTCTTTGCCTGGCGCAGGCTATCCCAATGTCCGCCATGGCATTTTTGACCGTGTACGTGCTGTGCACCATCGGCCTTAACTCTTCTATGACGTTCTACGACGCCATGCTGCCCGACGTTACCACCGACGAGCGCATGGACGCCGTGTCCAGCTCGGGTTATGCCTGGGGCTACATCGGTTCCACCGTGCCGTTCGTCATCTGCCTGGCGCTCATCATGGGTGGCCCCGCTCTTGGCGTCCCCACCATGCTGGCAACGCGTCTGTCTTTTATCATCACTGGTGCCTGGTGGCTCATCTTTACCCTGCCGCTCATTCACACCTATAAGCAAAAGTATGGTCGCGAGCGCGGTCCCGAGGACACCATCGGCCACATCGTTGGCGGTGTGTTCTCCGAGGTCGGACACACCATGCGCGAGATCGCCCACAACAAGACCGTGCTGGTCTACATGATTGCGTTCTTCTTCTATATCGATGGCGTCCACACGGTCATTTCCATGGCTACCAGCTACGGCTCGGCTTTGGGCATCGATTCGACCCAGCTGGTACTGGCGCTGCTCGTTACGCAGTTCGTGGCCTTTCCGTCCGCCATCATCTACGGCAAGCTCGCCGGACGCGTGGGCACGCTCAACATGATCCTGGTGGCGGTCGCCGCCTACATGGGCATTGTGCTGTTCGCCGCGTTCTTCCTAAAGACCGCCTTTGAGTTCTGGGTGCTTGCCATTATGGTCGGCCTGTTCCAGGGCGGCGTGCAGGCGCTCAGCCGTAGCTACTTTGGTCGCATTATCCCCAAGGAAAAGTCCAACGAGTACTACGGCTTCTTTGACATCTTTGGTCGTTATGCAAGCGTCATGGGTACCTTCCTAGTGTCGGTCGTTACCTCGCTGACCGGCAACCCGTCGCTGGGCGTCCTTTCTATTGGCGTGCTGCTGATCGTTGGCTTTATGCTGCTGGTTCGCCTGTCCCGCATGACTCGGGCAGCAGAGCATGCCGCATAGGAGCGAGCGGCTATTGTGCCTGTCCACGGTACTCTTTTGGGGCTATCCGCAATAAACATTGCGACTTGCGAGCAATGATTTGCCCAAGTGGGTATGATGGAATCAGCTAGGTCGCGGGGCGTCGCCTGTGTTTGGCGGCGTCCCGTTTTTGTGTTGCAGGGAGGGTAAGGCATGAACGCCACAGTCGTGATTCCAACGTATTGGGCGGGCGATGACGCTTGCGCAAACGCCCCTGGCACCTATGACCATTCGACGCGACTCAACGCCGACAATCCCGAACTCGACCGCTGCCTGGCCTCGCTTGAGCAGGTACGTGACATCCCGCGCATCATCCTTTTGGTGGTCTGTCCCGTTTCTGCCACAGCCGATGTGTCGCTGCGCGTGCACGAGATTGTCGACGCGCATCCCACGCTCAAGGTCACCGTTGTCACCAACACCCAGGCCTCGCGCATCGCAGACCGGGTTGCTCAGATCGCGCCCAAGGGTTCGGGCGAGTGCGTGAGCCTGCGAGGCTACGGTGCCATCCGCAATATGGGGCTAGCCTGCGCCGCTGTGCTGGGGCATGACGCGGTTATCTTCTTGGATGACGATGAGACTGTCATCGACGCCGACTTTATGAAGCGCGCGACCTATGCGTTGGGGCAGCAGACGCGTCAGGGCTTGCCGATCTTGGTCAAGAGCGGCTATTTCTACGATCGCGACGGCTCGCCGCTGGCTCCCACGGACAAGGCGGGCATCTGCCATCGTTGGTGGACCAAGCGCATCGAGTTCAACCGTTGGATGAAAAAGGCGCTTTCGGGCACCCGCATCTCGCGCTCCAACTACGTGTGCGGCGGCCTGATGGCCCTGCACGCCCGCGCCTTTACGCGTGTGGCCTTTGACCCGTTTATCACCCGCGGCGAGGACTTGGATTACCTCTTTAACATGCGCATGTTTGGCTACGACGTGTGGTTCGATAACGAGTGGACCGTGCGCCATCTGCCTCCGGAGTCCGAAAAGCGCTCACCGCGCTTTATGCAGGATGTATACCGTTGGTACTACGAACGGGCCAAGTTGACATTCGCCGCGCATCAAAAGGAGCTCATTCCCGTTACGGCGGCATCGCTCATGCCCTACCCGGGCCCGTGGATTTCGCGCGAGCTCGACGACCGCGTGCGCAAGACCGCTATGGTCCGCAGCGTGTTTACCCGCGAGCATGAGGGCTACCTGCGCATCTGGCGCCATGGTATCGACGAGGCAAAGGCCTATGCGCGCCAAAACGCTGCAAGCTACCTGCGTTTCCAGAGCTTTTGGCCCAAGATCATGGACGGGCTTTGGCGTGACGCACAACTGATCAGTATCCTGGAGGGGGCCGAATGATCGACCGCCGCGCCCAGCGCGATAGTTCAATATCAATCTTTCGCATCATTGCCGTTGCCTGCGCCATTTGTGTGCTGGTGTACTTTATTTTTGCCTTGGTGACCGGTATCGAGCCGATCGCCACGGTGATTGCCTGCGCGCTGCTGTGCATCTTTCTGTGCATCTTTATCTTTTTGACGCTCAATCCCGATTCGGTGCGCTCCCAGTACACCGAGGAGACGCTCTCGGTGGCCTCGGCCATGCTCGAGGACATTAAGGGCGGTCTGACGCAGGAGTCGGCGCGTTTGGTGTGCCGGCGCATTTTGCCCGAGACGCGCGCCATGACGGTGGCCATCACCGACGAGGACAACGTGCTTGCCTGCGCGGGCGAGTTTGAGGAAAAACTGCTGCCCGATACTCCCATCCACACGCTTGCCACACGCTACGTTATCGAACATGGCATCGTGCAGTCGTTCAACCGTATGGTGGATGTCGTGGGCTCGGACGGCTCGCACAACCAAGTCCCCGCCGGCATTATCGCCCCCATCAAGGTGGGCGATCGTACCGTCGGCACGCTCAAGTTCTACTACAAGACCCCGCGCGCCGTCGACCGTACCCAGTATGCGCTTGCCTCGGGCTTTGCCGAGATCTTGTCCACGCAGCTCGCCATCCACGAGCTCGAGGTGCAAAAGGAACTCACGGCGCGCGCCGAGGTGCGTGCGCTGCAGGCGCAGATTAACCCGCACTTCCTGTTCAACACGCTGAACACCATTGCATCGTTTACGCGCACCGACCCGCTGCGGGCCCGCGAACTGCTTCGTGAGTTCTCATCGTTCTATCGTGCCACGCTCGACAACTCGGGATCGCTTATTCCGGTCTCGCGCGAGGTCGCACAGACCAAGCGCTACCTTACCTTTGAGAAGGCCCGCTTTGGCGAGGATCGCGTGCTTGCGACGTTCGATGTGTCCGAGGACGTGGAAGATACGCTGGTGCCGGCGTTCGTGATCCAGCCGATTGTCGAGAACGCCGTGCGTCATGGTATGGGCGATGACGACGCCCTGAGGATCGACGTGACCGTTCACCAAGACGGCGAGGATGCAATCTTGATTGCCGTGGCCGATAATGGCGTGGGCATGGATGAGGGTACCGCCGCCAGACTGTTTGACGAGCGCTCTGCCCGTCCCGACGCCAGCTCTCCCCAGGGTGGCGGCGCCGGTGTGGCCATGCACAATATTTCGGAGCGCATCCATCGCTTTTATGGGCCACACTCCTATACGCGTGTCGAATCGGCGCCGGGCAAGGGCACCAAAGTGCTCCTTCATCTTGATTTGTCAGAGAGCATCTTCGACATTCAAGAGTAAAATAAAAGGCTACGGGCTCAACGTCATACGACGGATGCCCGGCGTAGTTAGTTGACGAAAGGTTTTATCCCTATGCTGCGTGCGATGATTGTGGATGATGAGGCGCCGGCTCGCTCGGAGCTTCGCTTCCTGCTCGAGCAAACGGGCAAGATCGGCACGATTACGGAGGCGTCGAGCGTCCGCTCCGCCATCGAGATGCTTATGGAAAGTCGCGTGGATGTCGTGTTTCTCGATATCTCGATGCCCGGTGCCTCGGGCCTCCAACTTGCCGAGGCGCTGCATAAGCTCAAAAATCCGCCGGCGATCGTGTTTGTGACTGCGTATAGTGACCATGCGGTCGAGGCATTCGACGTGGATGCCGTCGATTATCTGATGAAGCCGGTCGAGGAAGCTCGCTTGGATCGCGCGATCGAGAAGGTCATGCAACGCACCAAGCCGGTTACGGACAGCAAGGTGACCATCGAGCGTATCCCGGTGGAAAAGGGCGGCCGCAAGGTGCTCATTCCCGTGGACGACATTCGCTTTATCATGGCCAAGGACGATTACTCCTGCATCTATACCGTCGATGATCGCTTTTTGTCGACGACCTCGCTGGCGCAGTTTGAGGCCAAGCTCTGCGACTTTGGCTTCTTCCGTGTTCACCGCCGCTATATCGTCAACTTGGCGTGCGTCACGGATGTGGAGACGGTGCCCTCGGGCGCCATCCAGCTGGGCATTACGGGCGTCGACGAACGCGTGCCGGTTTCGCGCCGCCGCGTCGTGCCGCT
>DBFAHJ010000184.1:0-5250 GCA_048227095.1 Collinsella aerofaciens
CTCAAAGCCATGACCGATGCCCTCGCCGAGCACTTTGCCGGCATGGGAATCACCAAGGTCGTGGGTCCCGAGGCTCGCGGCTTTATGGTTGGCGTACCGGTGGCTGTAGCCCTTGGCGCCGGCTTTGTTCCCGCACGTAAACCTGGCAAGCTACCGCGCGAGACCGTAAGTCAGAGCTACGAGCTCGAGTACGGCACCGATTCAATTGAGATCCATGCCGACGCTATCAGCTCTAAAGATACCGTGTTGATTCTGGACGACTTGGTCGCGACGGGCGGAACCGTCGAGGCAACAGGTAAACTGGTGCGAGATATGGGCGCAAAGCTTGTCGGTTACGGTTGTATCCTTGAGCTTGCGTTTCTCAACCCGCGCGAGAAGCTCACACCGTCTAATGACGATGTGGAGCTCTTTAGCCTGGTGACGGTGGACTAGCCGTTACCCTTAGTTACTGGAAAGGAAGCTACATGCGCACAGCAAACACGCACAAAAACATGGCACGCTGCGCTGCTACGGCAACCCTCGCTTGTGTTTTGGGCTTGGGCCTCGCGGCTCCTGCCTACGCCGATACCGCATCCGACCTTGCAGCTGCTCGTACGAAGCTCGAGCAGATCGGTACCCAAACTCAGCAGATTTACGATGAGCTCGCCACGCAGACGCAGGCGCTCGATCAGACTGCTGGCGAGATCACGCAAAAGCAGCAGGAGATCGCCGATGGTCAGGCCAAGCTCTCGACCTATGTCGCCGGCGAGTACAAAACCGGCGGTCTGAGCCTGCTTCAGGTTCTGACGGGCGTCGATGACCTGAGCGATATGCTCAACCGTCTGTTCTACTGCGGCAAAGTTTCCGATAAGCAGGCTCAGACCATTCAAGAGGTCAAGGAGCTCAAACAGCAGCTCACCGATAAGCAGGCCGAGCAGGAAAAGAACGTCGCCACCACGCAAAAGAAGGTCGACGAGCTTAACGCCCAGCAGGCTGAAGCACAGAACGTCGTAAACTCTCTGGATTCACAGCTGCAGGCTGAGCTTGCCGCTGAGGCCGAGGCCAACGCCGCGCTGCAGGCCGGCATCAACGCCAGTACCGCCGAGAAGGCCACGGTGAGCAACGAGACTGCCGGTGCGACCGAGAACACCAACAACGGTGGCCAGACCAGCAATAACAACAACCAGGGCGGCAACACTCCGGCTCCTACGCCGGCACCTGCTCCGACACCGCAGCCCTCCACGCCTGCCCCGGCTCCGACGCCTTCTGCTCCGAGCCAGTCCGTCGATGGCGGTTCTGTTGTCTCGCGTGCATACAGCAAGCTTGGTTGCGCCTATTCCTGGGGCGGAATTGGCCCGAACAGTTTCGACTGCTCTGGTTTTGTTAGCTATTGCCTCACTGGTCGCTATTGCCGCCTGGGCACCACGGGCACCTTTATGGGCTGGACGCGTGTGTCCGATCCGCAGCCCGGTGACGTTGTGGTCAACTCGTACCACACCGGCATTTACATCGGTGGTGGTCAGATGATTCATGCTTCCGACTACAACACGGGTGTTATCATCAGCTCCGTTGCCGCCGGCATGAACAACAACTACATTTTCGTGCGCTACTAAGTATTCAGATAAAGCAAACGGATATGGACCTCGTGGCTTTGAGTCATGGGGTCCATTCTTTTGCCTTTAGTGCAGTCCGCTATCTAGTTTTGAATACTAGATAGCGGCCCAATCGGTCTGCAAGATGGCTATAATTGAATGGGAACGATTAGAAAGGACCCTCTATGAGCTGGGCACTTATCTCCGATTCAAGCTGCAACCTCCGCGATTGGCAACCGATCGCACCCCATACCACCTTTGCATTTGCTCCCCTCAAAATTCGAGTGGGGGAGCGTGAATTCGTCGATGACCTTTCGCTCGATGTTCATGAGCTCAACTGCGCTGTTCAGGCGGAGACGAATGCCTCTTCGAGCGCTTGTCCCAGCGTGGGGGAGTGGGCCGAGCTCTTCAAATTGGCAGACAAGACCATCTGCATGCCGATCTCTGAGGGCGTGTCGGGCAGCTACAACGCGGCAGCCACGGCTCGCGATATGGTTCTTGCCGAGGAGCCCGACCGACAGATTCATCTAGTCAATTCACGCGCAGCTGGCGGCAAAATGGACCTCATTTTCTTGCTGTTCGACCGCTATCTTGCAAGCAATCCGAATGTCTCATTCGAGGATGCTTGCGCATACTTCGATAGCCTTGAACAGAACAGCAAAATCCTCTTCAGTTTGTGCAATTACGAAAACCTCGCCAAAGCCGGACGTATCCCTAAGGCAGCCGGCGTCATTGCCAACAAGCTCAATATCCGCATTTTGGGCACGGCGAGTGAGGCCGGTAAAATCGAACTCGTCGGGCACACGCGTGGCGAAAAGAAGATGCTCAACAAGATCATCGACACTATGGAAGCCGAGGGCTTTACGGGCGGTGAGGTCATCATCGATCACGTTGAGAACGAAGCTGGAGCCCAGGCGCTTACTGATCGCATAGTCGAACATTGGCCCTGCTCCAAGACCATCATCATGCCCTGCAACGGCCTGGATTCCTATTACGCCGAGATGCACGGCCTGATCATCGGCTACGGCATGGGCGTAGCTTCGGGCAAATAAAGTCCAACCAAGCAAAAAAACGGGCGGGACAAAGCGACAGATGGCTCTTTGTCCCGCCCGTTTTATACGTCGGCTAGCTATTAAACCCGTTGAACTTGAGATAGCTCATCAAGTAAGCCTTCGAAACAAAGGATGAAACCGCGCTGCGCACAAGCAGCGACTCACGCGTTACCTGATGCGCCGTATCGGGAACCGGCGTCTGCTCGACGGAAAACGCCGAACGAATCGATGCCTCGAGCTGATCGACCACATAATCAAAGGCCGTCGGGGCATCGTAGCTCAAACGCTGAATGTTAAAGAGTGCCTGCACCGCAGCAATAGGTAGCACCTGCTTAAAGATGCAGATAGCGATCAGGCGGGCAATCTGCTCGCGGCCATATTGCTTTTTGACCGGAGCAGGCACCAGGCCGACCTTCACGTAGTTATTGATCATCGATGGCGTAATGACAGGCTGCTCAACGCAAATGGACAGCGGCTCCATCCACAGCGCAACATACTCAATAACCTGGTCGCGGTAGAGCGTCACATTGGGCAACTGGTTATAGCGCGGCAGACTCAACGTATTAAGTTTGCGCACGATATCGGACTGAATAAATGCATCGGGCAGCACAGTGGGCTGAATATCCTCAGGCTTAATGCTGACCGATGTATCGGACATCGGGATAACGCGTTTGGCGTGGTTCATAAGGATCCTCCGTTCATTAGCTATATTGTATTCTAGGTTATCTAGTTTTGCATACCATATAGCCGGCAAGCAAAAGTGGTTGGACAGCACATTGATGCACCGTCCAACCACTTTGTTTTAAAGATAGCAACCTTACATAAGATATATTATCGTACTTATCCACGGAGAAACGCGTATACGCTCGTTGCCGCTATGGCTCCATCAGAAACGGCAGTCACAACCTGGCGTAAACGCTTGGAACGGATGTCGCCAGCGGCAAATAGACCTGGCGTGCGGGTCGCCATGGAATCATCAGTAACAATACCGCCGTCCGGCGCCAGATCGACTAGATGCTCAACGAGCTCGGAATGGGGCTGCGTTCCGGTAAAGACAAAGATACCAAACGAGCCAGGGACAAATGACTCGGTGTGAGTTTCCCCGGATGCATTGTCCTTAAAGGTAATCGTCGTTGGCATGGCTTCGCCCGAGAGCTCGACAATACTAGTTTGGTACCTAACTGAAATATTATCTTTTGCAAGAACTTTTTGAACCACACCATCGGGGGCACGGAACTGATCGCGGCGCAAAACGATGGTCACGCTGCTGGCGATTTCTGACAAGAACAGAGCTTCCTCGCAGGCAGCATTGCCGCCGCCGATGACAAAAACCTGCTTGCCGCGAAAGAACATGCCGTCGCACGTCGCGCAATACGAAACGCCGCGACCGCGATACGCATCCTCGCCAACAAAACCAGCAGATCGCGGCGTGGCACCCATGCAAGCGATAACGCTCGAGGCCGACGTATCGCCCAAATCGTGATGCACCGTAAACAGCGCTGCATCGGCATCGTAATCGATACCCGTAACCATGCTCCATGTAACCTGTGCTCCCAGGCCCTCTGCATGCTGCTGAAAACGCTCACCGAGTTCGGCGCCACTCAAGAGCGGAATGCCCGGATAGTTCTCGACTTCATTGGTCGTGGCGATCTGCCCTCCCGACATGCCCTGTTCAATCACGGTCGTCGTTAGGTTGGAGCGCGCCGCATAAATGGCCGCAGCATAGCCCGCAGGGCCGCCACCGATAATCGCAACATCGATCGGCTGATGGGTAGTCATGAAGAGACCTCCTGTCGAAAGATTGGCGTTCTTTGCGCTCATACCCAAATTTACGTGAACATGACACTCATGCACTATAATGATAAATCGCGTAACAAAGCTGAAGGGGAGTTATCGATGGATCAAACGCAGATGAGCAATAGCGCTCCCCTGCCCATGCAAGCCACTCCCCAACCGGAGCAAATGACCGTTTCACCTGCACAAAAACCCCTAGTAACCATTGTGCACGCATCGGTTGGATCGGGCCACAAAGCCGCCGCCAACGCGATTGCACAAGCATTTGAACTTATCCGCGGCACCAAGGGAATCCCTGAGGATATTGAAATTGAAGTGCTCGATATCCTTGATTTTGGACGTATTAAATTCGACGGCAATAAGACCGCGGCTTCTTTTACGGGAGCCACACGCCCCATTTACGACCTGACCTGGCGATATACGCTTACGGGACATCTTCTCTGGGGTGGCGGCACGGCATGGTCGCGTATTATGTTCCCCGCCTTCAACGAATATATTCGTCGCCGCAGGCCTATAGCCGTGGTCGCAACGCACATCACAGCAGCCAATGTTGCCGTGGGCGCCCGCGTAATTACGGGTATCGATTACCCGGTCATCTGTGTGCCGACCGATTACGAAGTCGAAGGCTTTTGGCCCCACAAGGACACCGACCTATTCTGTGTAGCCAACGAGTTTATGGCCGAAACGCTGCGCCCGCGCAAGGTTCCCGAGTCAAAGATCCGCATAACGGGCATCCCCATCCGAGCCGGTTTCGATTCAGATTACAAACGCGAAGATGAGCTCAGCAAGTTCAATCTCCCCATAGACAAAACCGTCGTATTGGTGATGGCCGG
>DBFAHJ010000185.1:0-5915 GCA_048227095.1 Collinsella aerofaciens
GCAATCGCCAAGCATGCGCACGCTGGACAGTTCCTCATGGTTCGCGCCAACGAGACGGGCGAGCGTGTCCCGTTTACCCTGGCCGGCTGGAACGGTGACGAGGGCTGGGTCGAGTTCATCTTCATGGTGATCGGCAAGACCACCGAGATGCTTTCCACCTACGAGGCCGGCGAGTCGCTGCGCGACGTCGTGGGCCCGCTGGGCGTTCCCACCGAGATGGCCGAGGGCCCCTGCGCCGTCATTGGCGGCGGCGTCGGCCTGGCAATTGCCTTCCCGGTCGCCAAGCACCTGGTCGAGACCGGCCACGAGGTGCACGCCATCATGGGCGCCCGCACCAAGGACCTCCTGCTTATGGAGGACCAGTTCCGCGAGCTCCTCGACGAGGACCACATCCACATCACCACTGACGACGGCTCCTACGGCGAGCAGGGCGTTGTCACCGCTCCGCTGGAGCGCCTGCTGCAGGACAAGGCCGTGAGCC
This sequence comes from Collinsella aerofaciens, assembly GCA_048227095.1. Taxonomy (GTDB): domain Bacteria; phylum Actinomycetota; class Coriobacteriia; order Coriobacteriales; family Coriobacteriaceae; genus Collinsella; species Collinsella aerofaciens_CF. Next base: position 482 of record DBFAHJ010000185.1, read on the forward strand.
AGGTCTTCTGCGTCGGCCCCGTTCCGATGATGAAGTTCTCGACCCTCACCGCCCAGAAATACGACACCCCCATCACCGCGTCCCTCAACCCCATCATGGTTGACGGCACCGGTATGTGCGGCTGCTGCCGCGTCGAGGTGGGCGGCGTGACCAAGTTCGCTTGCGTCGACGGCCCCGACTTCGATGCCACCCTGGTCGACTGGGATGACCTTCGTGCCCGCCAGGCCGCTTACCGTTCCGAAGAGGGCGAGTCCCTCAAGGCCTATGAGGAAAAGAGCTGCGCATGCCACTAGTTAACGGTCGTTTCGTTGCCGATATGAAGTCGCCCCGCACCCCCGATAACGAGGAGCCGGCTGCCGAGCGCGCCTGCGACTTCCGCCCCGTCGACAAGGGCTTCACCGAGGAGATGGCGCTGGCCGAGGCTGAGCGCTGCCTCAACTGCAAGAAGCCGTTCTGTGTTGAGGGCTGCCCTGTCAACATCAACATTCCCCGCTTTATCGAGCAGATCCGCGCGAAGGACTTCGGCGGCGCTCTCGATACCATCCGCGAGGACTCCATGCTTCCCGCCATCTGCGGCCGCGTCTGCCCGCAGGAGAACCAGTGCGAGGGCAAGTGCATCCGTGGTAAGAAGTCCGAGCCCGTGGCCATCGGCCAGCTCGAGCGCTTCCTGGGTGACCGCCCCGAGCTCGCCTCCACGCCCAAGATGGCCCCCAAGAACGGCAAGAAGGTCGCCGTCGTTGGCTCCGGCCCGTCCGGCATCACCTGCGCCGGCGAGCTCGCCCGCAACGGCTTTGACGTCACCGTCTTTGAGGCCTTCTTCACCGGCGGCGGCGTGCTGGTCTACGGCATCCCCGAGTTCCGTCTGCCCAAGGCAGTCGTCAAGCGCGAGATTGACGGCCTGGAGGACATGGGCGTCAAGTTTGAGTACAACTCCGTCGTGGGCAACATGGCCACGGCCGAGGAGCTGTTCGAGCAGGGCTTCGACGCCATCTACGTGGCGACCGGCGCTGGCCTGCCCAAGTTCCTCAACGTCCCCGGCGAGAACCTGCCCAACGTCTTCTTCGCGAACGAGTACCTCACCCGCGTGAACCTGATGAAGGCCAACAAGTTCCCCGAGTACGACACCCCCACCAAGCACGGCAAGAACGTCGTCGTCTTTGGTGGCGGCAACGTGGCTATGGACGCCGTCCGTACCGCCAAGCGTCTGGGCGCCGAGCACGCCATCATCGCCTACCGTCGTACCGAGGACGAGATGCCCTGCCGTCGCGCCGAGCTGCACCACGCTAAGGCCGAGGGCGTCGAGGTTCTGCCGCTCGTCTCCCCGCTCGAGTTTGTCGCTGGCGAGGACGGCTCCGTGTGCGCCGTCAAGGTCCAGAAGATGGAGCTCGGAGAGCCCGACGAGTCCGGCCGTCGTCGCCCGGTGCCCATCGAGGGCGCCATCGAGGAGATTCCCTGCGACGTCGCAATCTCGGCTATCGGCACCAACGCCAACCCCTTCGCAAAGAAGATCGGCGGCAAGATGGAGCTCAACAAGTGGGGCTACATCGTCGCCGACGAGGAGACCGGCCAGACCACCGATCCCCGCATCTGGGCCGGCGGCGACATCGTCACCGGTGCCGCTACGGTCATTCTGGCGATGGGCGCCGGCAAGAAGGCCGCTGCCTCCATCACCAAGAGCCTGCTGGGCGAGTAATCACCTACAGCGCTAACCACCAAACGGCAAAGTCCCCGTCGAGCACACGCCCGGCGGGGACTTTTTCTATGCCGACCACCCAACCACCACGATGGGGACAGGCACCTTTGTGATGGTTTTGGTCGGTTAGTCTTCGAGCTGCGCTACTTTGTAGCGGTAGGCTGCGGCAATAACGTCTTTGCAACCCTCGCGGCCCAGCTTGGCGCGGTTGACGACGATGTCTTTACCGCTCGTCATCTTCCACTTTCCGGCACTGTAGCGCTTATAGAACGCCTCGCGCGCCTTCTGCTGCTGCTTGACCAGCTTGGCGCCCTTCTTTTTGTTGAGACCGCGCTTCTTGCGCACGATCTCGACGCGGTCCTCAAAGGGCGCAGTCACCAGCACGGCGATGTGGTTGGGGTTGTTGCGCAGCAGATAATCGGACAGACGGCCTTCGATAATGCAGCTCTCGGTCTCACCCAGATCCAAAATCACCTGGCTCATCTTTTGGAACAACTTGTCCGAGTACGAACGCGCATCGTAGCGGTCGGGCAGAAACGCCATGTTCTCCACGGCCAGGCGCTCGTCGTAGGCGGCCATCTTGTCGAGCGACTCGCCCGCGCGCAGCGAAGCACGCACCAGCAGCTCGTTATCGTACAGCGGAATCCCCAGCTCATCGGCGAGGATACGACCAATCTCGTGGCCCTCGGCGCCAAAGTCGCGCGCGATGGTAATGACCACAGGATTCTTCTTATTCTCCAGATCGCTCATCGCGATTCCTTTCTCTATGTGACAAAGGGACAGTCCCTTTGTCACATTCTACGCTGCCACAATACGACGTTGATACGCTCGGACCAGCAGCGAGATACCAAAGTTGAGCACAAAGTACATCGCAAACACCAGGCCGTAGAGCATAAGCACCTGCGACAGATCGATCGCGTGGGCCATCACGACGTTGGCCGTGTACATGAGCTCGGCCACGTTAATGCCCGAAAGATACGAGCTGTCCTTGATGACGGTCGTGCACTGGCTAAACAGCGCCGGAATGATCGTCTTAAACGTCTGGGGCAGAATGATGTAGCGCATGGTGGCAAAGAAGCCAAAACCCTGGCTCTGCGCTGCCTCAAACTGGCCGCGCGGAATCGAGTTGAGGCCTCCGCGCACAATCTCGGCCATAACAGCGCTGGTAAACAGCGTAAAGGCGATGGTCGAAATCACAATGTCCAAACCCTGCACCGTAAAGTAGATAAACAGGATCCACAGCAGGTTTGGCGTGCAACGGAACAGCTCGATATAGGCGCTCACCAAAATACGGAATGGACGGGGCGCATAACTTTTAACGAGCGCCAGCACCGTGCCAAAGATGAGCGAGAAAAAGATCGACAGCGCCGAGATCTCGATCGTCTTAACAAAGCCGCCCCAAATGTAGAGCAGGTTGGTCGCGTTGAAGATTTCCATGCGCTAGGCCTCCTCTACGTTGTCGAGCCCCAGCTCGGCCAGGCTCACACCGCGCGGACGCTCCTTGGAGCGGCGCTCGAGCCACTGCACCAGTATGGCGAGCGGAAAGCAGATGATGAAGTACATAAGGCAGCAGACGATGTATCCCTGCAGGTAACCGTACAGACTCACAAAGTTGTCGGAACGGTACATAAGGTCGCCGCCGGCCACAAGCGCCAGCACCGACGTATTCTTGACCAGGTTGAGCGCCTGGTTACACAGCGGCGGCAGAATGATCTTGAATGTCTGGGGCAGTACGATGTACCAGTACGCCTGCGCACGGGTGAAGCCCTGGCTCTGGGCCGCCTCCATCTGACCGCGCGGAACCGCCTCGATACCAGTGCGGATGACCTCCGAAATGTAGGCCGCGTGATACAGACCCACGCCCAAGAAGCCCAGCACGAACGGCGCGATGCGCACCGGCTGGTCGGCACCGGTTATGGCCTGCAAAAACTGCGGACCGGCCATGTACATAAAGAGCACCTGCACGGGCAACGGGGTGTTCTGGTAAAACTCCACGTACACGCGGCTTATGGCGCGCAGCACGCGCGAGCGAGTGGTAGAGAACACGCCCAGCAGCGTGCCCAGCACCAGCGACAACAGCAGGCCGGCAACGACCACTTGCAGCGTCACGCCAAAGCCCTCCCAGAAGGGCCCCATATTTTGAAATGTCGTCGACCAACGGTCGGCGTCAAATAATCCTTCGAGCATTTGATTCCTTCCTTGGACGATGCGCCTATACAAGACCCCAGGTCTTGACCTCTTGGTCGAGCCAGCCGTCGGCCAGGCGATCGCAAATCACCTGATCGACCACGGCCGAAAGGTCGCAGCCCTTCTTGGTCGCCACGCCGTAGCCCTGCTCGCCAAACTTGACCTCGGGCTGCAGCAGCTCAACGGTCTCGTTCATGTAACCGGCCAGCGTGGAGCGGTCCATGGCAAAGACGTCGATATTGCCGGCGTCGAGCGAGCTCTTGATGATGGGATAGCCGCTAAAGGCCCTAAACTCTGGCTTGCAGCTAAAGCCGTTGTCCTTGATCATCTGCTCGATCAGGCCCTGCGTGGTAGCACCCTGGCTCACGCCGATGACCTTGCCGTCCAGATCCTCAATCGAGGTAAAGCCCGAACGCTTCTTGACCATGAGCCCCACGTAGTCGGTGCGGTACGGCGTCGAGAAATCCCAGCTCTTCTTGCGCTCGTCGGTGATGGTGTAGGTCGCCGCGACCACGTCAAGCTGGCCGTTATCGATCAGCGGGCCGCGCGTCTTGGGTGTTACGTCGTTAAACTCGACAAGCTCCTGGGCACGGGCCTCCTTGTAGCTCACGCCAAAGACGGCAGCGGCGATCTGGTAGCACAAATCGACTTCCATGCCCTCAAAGCGACCCTTGGCGGTGTCGTAATAGCCGTAGCCGGGAACATCCTTCTTAACGCCGGCATTCAGATGTCCACGCGACTTGATGGCCGCAAGCTTAGAGCCCTTGTCGGAGCCCTCGCCGCTGGTGGAGTTGCCGCAACCGGTAAGCGCGGTCCCCGTCAGCGCAAGCATGCCGGCGCCCGCCAGCCGCAAAAAGTGACGGCGCGACACGGCCGCCCTCGTCATATCCGTCATGTCCATCACCGCGCCTAGTGCAGAATCTTGGACAGGAACTCGCGGCAGCGCGGGTTCTCGGGGTTATCGAAGAAGTGCTCGGGCGTGCCCTCCTCCAGAATGCGGCCGTCCTCCATAAAGATGACGCGGTCGGCCACCTGACGCGCAAAACCCATCTCGTGCGTCACGCAGATCATGGTGATGTCCTCCTGCGCGAGCTCAATCATAACGTCCAGAACCTCCTGGACCATCTCGGGGTCGAGCGCCGAGGTCGGCTCGTCAAACAGGATGATGGGCTGCTTGGTGCACAGGGCACGGGCGATGGCGATGCGCTGCTGCTGACCACCCGAGAGATTCTGCGGATACTCGCCGGCCTTATGTGCCATGCCGACGCGCTTGAGCGCAGCGATGGCGATCTCGGTCGCCTCCTCCTTGCTCTTCTTTTGCAGTTTGATGGGCGCGAGCGTCAGGTTGCCCAGCACCGTCATGTTGGGATACAGGTTGAACTGCTGAAACACCATGGAACTATACTTGCGAGCCATCTCCAGGTGATTCTTTTTGGTGAGCGGCGTACCGTCGATGACAACCTCGCCCGACGTGGGCTCCTCCAGATAATCGACGCAACGGATGAGCGTCGATTTACCCGAGCCGGAAGGCCCGATCATTACGAGCTTCTCGCC
>DBFAHJ010000186.1:0-7182 GCA_048227095.1 Collinsella aerofaciens
TCGTTCCCGACAACGTATGTCATCGATCAGAATGGCAACATCGTAGGGGATCCAATCGTGGGAGCCATCAGCTCCGCCGAGCAGCGCGCAGCACTCGACAAGCTTATCGACCAGGCGATTGCGAATAGCGAGCAGTAAAAACCGCGTAAAGCATAGCGAGGATCGTGTGTCGCTGTGCGAAGTAGTCTGCTGCCTTTCAAGATAAGCTCCACCATATAGAGGTCCCGCTCGGGACCTCTTCTTTTGGGCGCCGTCCCGTTCGTTTTTTGGCGCGGTTTGTTACATTCCTCACTGGCGTCGGCAAAAAATGGGGATAGAGTAGGACAAAAGCGTCGAATACGAACGGCGGAGGAGAGCGGGCAGGGTGCCTGCGCAGGAGAGGTTGCCGTCCATGCTGGAGCTCAAAGGTATTTGCAAAAGGTACGTTACGCAGTCGTTTACGCAGGTAGCGCTCGACAGCGTGAGCCTGTCTTTTCGCGATAACGAGTTCGTGGCCATTCTGGGACCTTCGGGGTCGGGCAAAACTACGATGCTCAACGTTATCGGTGGGCTCGATCATTTCGATTCTGGCGACCTGCTGATCGACGGTATTTCGACCAAAGACTTTCACGATCGCGATTGGGATGCCTACCGCAACAACCGCATCGGCTTTGTGTTCCAAAGCTATAACCTCATTCCGCATCAGACCATTTTGGAAAACGTGGAGCTGGCGCTCACGCTCACGGGCGTGGGGCATGCCGAGCGTCGCCAGCGTGCGCGCGAGGCGTTGGAGAAAGTCGGCTTGGGCGAGCACGTTAACAAGCGCCCGAGCCAGCTATCGGGCGGGCAGATGCAGCGCGTGGCCATTGCCCGCGCCCTGATCAATGACCCTGAGATCGTCCTTGCCGACGAGCCGACTGGCGCTTTGGATTCAACGACATCCGTGCAGGTTATGGATTTGCTCAAAGAAGTTGCGCGCGACCGTCTGGTCATCATGGTCACGCACAATCCCGACCTGGCATACCAATACGCCACGCGCATCGTCAACCTGGCGGACGGCAAGATCACCGATGATTCCGATCCTTTCGATGTCGCTGACGCCACGCGCCGCGAGGCCAAGCCTACGCGCAAAACCTCGATGAGCTTTGTGATGGCGCTGGGGCTTTCTGCCCGAAACCTCATGACCAAGAAGGGCCGCACGGCCATGACGGCCTTTGCGGGCTCGATTGGCATTATCGGTATCGCGGCGATTCTGGCGCTGTCCAACGGCGTAAACGGCTACATCAAAAAGGTCGAGGAGGATACGCTCTCGAGCTACCCACTCACCATTTCCAAGCAGGATTACGACCTGTCGTCCATGATGGGCGGACAGGGGGCTGCGGATGATGACTCGCCTGAAAACGTGGATTCGTCCGACGACAGTGCCGAAACCGATAAGATTCCCGTGGTCACGGCCGTAAAGGATATGTTTGCGAGCGTTAAGTCCAACGACATGACGAGCTTTAAGGCATGGCTTGACGACGGCGGCGACGGTATCGACAAAGAGGTCAACGCCATTCAGTACGGCTACGGTGTATCGCCGGTTGTCTATCGTGCCGGCAAGGGCGATGAGAAGCCTGTCCGGCTGGTGCCCAACGCAATGACCGAGGCTATGAGCGGAGGCGCGAGTTCGGCGGCAACGGTGAGCATGGAATCCATGGGAACCTCGGTCTTTAACGAGATGATTGACGACCAGAGCCTGCTCGACAGCCAGTACGATGTCGTCGCCGGTCATTGGCCCACGTCTGCCAACGAAGCCGTGATGGTGCTTTCGAGCCGCGGTACGGTGGGCGACTATACGCTCTACAGCATCGGTGCGCTGGATATCGATGAGCTCAACGATCTGGTAAACAGCGCTATGACGGCTGACGGTGGGGTCGAAACGCCCGAGACCGGCACCGACTTTACCTACGACGATGCGCTGTCTACCACGTTTAAGGTGCTGTCGCCGGCCGATGCCTATCGCAAAAACGAAGAGACCGGCATGTGGACTGACATGTCTGGTGACACCGACTTTATGGCCGCCAAGGTTGCCGATGGCATCGATGTGCACATCGTTGGTGTGGTACGACCCAACGAGACCGCCAACGCGAGCGCATTGACCCCGGGCATTGCCTATACGCATGCACTGACTCGTCAGCTTATGGAGCGCGCTGCCGATTCGCAGATTGTGCAGGAGCAACTCGCTCACCCCGAGACGGATGTCTTTACGGGCAAAACCTTCGACGAACTGCAAGGCGAGGCCAAACAAGGGGTAGATCTGGGCAGCATGTTCAGTGTGGACGAGGCAGCGCTCAAGAGCGCGTTCTCGTTTGATGCGTCTGCACTCTCGGGTGCGGCCGGCGGTATGGACCTTTCTGGTATCGACTTATCCGGGTTGGACATTGACCTCTCGGACGTTGGCAAGGACATCGACTTCAGCGACATCATGGCAAAAGCACCGGCTCCAGATTTCTCGGGCATCTTTGACGGTCTGGAGCTCACGCCCGAGCAAATGCAGCAGGTGGGAATACTTGCCAACCAACTGTTTGAGGGCTTTTTGCAGTCTGATCAGTTTAAGGCGCTGTCGCCCGAAGATCTTAAAGACGCGTCAAAGCTCGCTGCCGCATTCTCGGCGTATCTTGAGAATGATGCCGCAGCCCAGCAAATCCTGGCACAGCTTAAAGCGCTTGGCGGTGATGCCCTGGCCGAGCGCCTGCAACAGGCGATGACCGACTATGTGCAAAAGCAGCTGGCTCCGTATCTGCAGCAGGCTATGGATCAGGTGACGAAGACGATCAGCGATCAGATTGCGGCGACGGTGTCAGCTCAGCTCAAGGCAGGCGCGGCAGGGCTCATGGACCAGATGGCGACGCAGGTGTCTTCGAGTTTTGCTAACCTGGCAAGCGCCATGCACGTGGATGCGAGCGCCTTTGCTCGTGCCATCCATTTCAACATGGACGCCGAGGACCTGAGTTCGCTCATGATGAGCTATGCCAAGGCTTCGAAGCTCACCTACGACAACAATCTGACCACGTTGGGTTATGCGGACGAGGCGGACCCCATCTCGGTCAAGATTTTCCCGCGCGACTTTGAGGCCAAGGAGCGCGTACTCGATCACATCGATGCGTACAACAAGCAGGTCAAAGCCGCTGGCCACGATGATCGGGCAATTTCGTACACCGACTACATGGGCATCATCATGGGTTCGGTGACCGACATCGTGAACACCATCAGCTTGGTGCTCATCGCATTCGTGAGTATCAGCCTGGTGGTGAGCTCCATCATGATCGGCATCATCACGTACATCAGCGTGCTGGAGCGCAAAAAGGAGATTGGCATTCTGCGTGCGATTGGCGCGTCGAAGCGTAACGTGGCAAACGTGTTCAACGCCGAGACCTTTATCGAGGGCCTCATTGCCGGCGTCTTTGCTGTTGTCGTCGTGGTGGCCGTGAGCTTCCCGGTCAATGCTTGGGCGCTTGCGGCCAAACAGGTCCCCAACCTAATGAGTCTGCCCGTGCAGGATGCGCTGGTGCTCATTGCAATTTCGGTGCTGCTGACGGTCGTCGCCGGTCTGCTGCCGGCCCGCAGTGCATCCAAAAAGGACCCCGTGGAAGCCCTGCGCTCTGAATAATGCGACAAAGGGACAGTTCCTTTGTCGCATTGAACGGCATGTAAATCGAGATCTATTACTTTTCATTTGTTCACTTCCCGGGAAAGTATTCACTTTTGTTGTATGGGGTGCGGCTGGAGGATGGTCATCGTCCAGTAGTCACCTCTATCTTGTGAATCGCCTGAAGCACAAGGCATAATGCATGTGACAAGGGGGCAGTCCCTTTGCCGCATTGATCTGAGAGTAGATGTTGATGATTCTATCGTTGGCCCCTATGGAGGGGATTACCGGGCATGTGTTCCGTCGCGTGCATGCGGAGTGCTTCGGTGCGCTCGATTGCTATTACACGCCGTTCTTGCCGCCGCCGCGGGTGGGAAACCGCTTTGGCGGCAAGGCGTTTAAGGAGATCGATTCTGCCAACAACCAGGGGCTCAACGTGGTGCCCCAGCTCATGTCCAAGAACGCGGACGAGTTTGTATGGGCGGCACAGGTGCTCGCCGACATGGGCTACCGCGAGGTCAATCTCAACCTGGGTTGCCCCTCGGGGACGGTTGTCGCCAAGGGCAAGGGTTCGGGTTTCTTGCGCAATCTCGACGAGCTCGAGGTGTTCTTGAGTGATGTGTGCGAGCGGTCGCCGTTGCCGGTATCGGTAAAGACCAGGCTGGGGCTGGAGAGCGACGACGAATACGAGCGCGTGCTCGATCTGTATTGCCGCATGCCGCTGGCAGAGCTGATTGTGCACCCGCGCGTGCAAAAGGACCGTTATACGGGCTCGCCGCGCAAGGAGTTCTATGGCGAAACGCTGGAGCGTGCGCCGTTTCCGGTCGTCTATAACGGTGACATTTTTGATCTTGAGGATATGGATGCGCTGGTGGAGGCCTATCCCGGCACGCGCCATGTAATGCTGGGGCGCGGCCTCCTCGCGAACCCCGCGCTGGCTCGCATGGTCAAGGGCGGCCCTGCTGCCACGGCTGCTGAGCTGCAGCGCTTCCACGACACGCTGTTTGCGGCCTATGCAGAAGAGATTGGCGGTAACGCGGTCTTTCGTATGAAGGAGTGGTGGTTCTACGCCAAGTGCGCTTTCGCCGACCCCGCTACCGTTCACAAGCTCGTACGCAAGACTAAAAAGGTCGACGAATATCGCGCCGCCGTCGAGCGCGTTTTTCGCGAGCAGCCACTTGCACCCATAGCCCGCTTCCACGGCTAGTTAGTCATTGGGGACGTTCTTTAACGACTAGTCATTTAAGAACGTCCCCAATGACTAGCCACAAAAAGCTGTACGTCAGCATCCAAAGATGTCGAAAAATGTCGACTTTGGATGCTGACGTGCATGTTTGGGTCGGCGGGGGACTAGGCAATCATTGCATCGAGCGTGATGAGCTCCCTGAGTCGCTCTGTGCGTGTTTGCCCATGGCGCTTTGCCTTCTCGTCAAACGCTTCAAGAACCGATTCACCCACACGTGCCGATAAAACAACGCTTGGCTCATCGGAGATCGACGGCCTTCCCAGCTTGATGGTGCGGCCCTTCGGCCACTCATCTTTTTCGTATGCCTCCGCGGCTTTCTCCAACTCTCCGGGAGCAAACCCCATCATCTTTTCGAGCTGCTTAGCGTCTATAGCGCCTCCTATCGATCGGCATATTGTCGAGCGCCGGTTCTCGGATTCTCTTTTTGTATACAATTTTGTAGACAAAAATACAAGCAGTTTATCGGGCTAATTAGCTTGTTTTGACCCGCCTGTTCGATAGGAAATGAGCATTGACGGCTTCGCTACTCCTTTGCTTTTCAGCTTGGAATTTGGATGCTCATTGAACTTCCGGAGGGGAGCGCTTTATTAAGCTATCGAGATTCTGGGCAGGAACTCTCACTGGTCTTCGGTAATGGGACCAGCTTAATTCGCGACACAGTGTGTCGCGAATGGGAGTAGTCGTTAGGTGTCCTTCAATGGCTACTCATATAAGAACGTCTAAGTGTCGGATTTTGTCATTTAGTGTCGTTCTCAGCGACTATTCTGGAGGGTCGTGGTCAAAAAGGGCAAATATGAGTACTGTTGCCATTATGGTTGCATTTATTTTGCTATAAATAGCAGCTCCTGATGAGATTTGTTCCCATTAGGAGCTACTTTTATTGAACATATGAGGAGAAATAACGTCGTCTGCGGACGAGTGGAACGTTGAATAGTTCCTGAAGTGATCAAAATCGCTGCTACTAAACAGGTAGCAGTACTCATATTTGCCCTTTTTTGACCACAGCCCTCTCGGAAACCTTTCCAGAGGCGTCAAACAGCCATAATCCAAAGGTCGCCTCAAACAATTAGCTGGCTAAGAGCGTCCATGGCTACCCAAAAGCTGTACACCAGCATCCAAAGATGTCGAAAAATGTCGACTTTGGATGCTGGCGTACATGTTTGTGCCGTATTGGTTTGTGCGTTGGGGCGGGCCGACCGCAATGGCACACTAGAGCAGATTCTCCTGCACCCATGCGATGATGTCGCTTGACTCGTAGAGCGGTTCGCCATCGATGAATAGACAGGGAACCTGGCGCTTTCCGCCGACGGCGATGAGTGTCTGTTCGGCATCGGAGTCGGTTGAGATGTTGCGCTCGGGAATGGTTACGCCGTTATCGGCCAAAAAGCGCTTGACCTTTAAGCAATACGGGCAGCCAGTCATAACGTAGAGCACGAGCTCATGATCAGTAGCCATAGGTCTCCAATCGGTTGAAGTTTTGATTGAAATACCCAAAGCCGCCGCGGTCTATGCGCGCGTCAACGACGACTCGATGGTCTGAACCAGAAACGCCGTGGCTCCGGTGCCGCAGGGCTTGTCGTAGTAGTCAACAAAGCGCTGGTCGGCAAGATAACCGTGGGCGAGGCCCAGGTATGCTTCGTCTTGGGGCTCGTGTCCCCAGTTAAGGGCAATCCATCGACGGTGCATCGCGACAAGCTTGCGAGCCTCGCTTCCATTCGCATCGCCATCGCCCATGGCAATCGAGAGTTGGCCCAGAATAGCGCGTTCAAGTTCTTTCATGTCGTTCCATGTCTCGGGGTCCATGTCCAGCAGTACTTCGTTTGCTGCGTCGATCGCCTCGTCGCCGTAGCGCTTCCGGGCCTCGGCGCCGTAGCGCTCCTCGTTTTCCTGCACTGTGCGCCAGCGCTCCAGTTGCGGCAGGACGGCGCCCATGAGCGAGACGGCTTCGTCGAGCGACATGCCGGTGTTTTGCGCCAGCCGCGGAGCGCAATCCTCGATCATCGCCTCCATGGTGGTGTCGTAGGTGTACTTGCCGTGGTCGTAGCACCACTTGCAGTAATGGTCGGTCGTGGCGCCCGTGGCATCGGTGCCGCAGTCGTCGGGCGTGAGTATCATGCCGCAGCTCTGGCAATAATGCTCGGGCATTTCGAGCAGGTGGGACAGTGGCTCGCCGGTTACGGCGGCAATGAGCTTCATCATGTCGATGCCCGGGGTGACCTCGTCGCGCTCCCAACGGCTGACGGCTTGGCGTGTGACGAAGAGCTTGGCGGCGAGCTGCTCCTGGGTAAGGTGATGGGCGCGACGAACGGCAATGAGCTTTTCTGCA
>DBFAHJ010000187.1:0-2947 GCA_048227095.1 Collinsella aerofaciens
GTCCAGCCACGCAATCGTTAATGCACAGACAGAATAGATTTGTACATTATTTTTCGCGCCTAAAATGAAACGCCGTTTGTGACAGTACTCACAAACGGCGTTTTTTGGCCACTGGGGTGTCCGGCAGGTGGCAAGTACCACTCAAAACCGCGTTTTACACGCGCTCGAGCAGGCTCTGGCGTCTGTTTCTACGCGCCTACTCGTTCTTGGGCGCGGGGTGCTTGCAGATCACACTCATGTAGATCATGCCAAGTACGGCCGCGGTGACAGAGCCGGCGAGAATAGCGGCCTTGGCAGCCAGAACCTCAAACTGGGCCGTCGGGAAGGCGAGGCCGCTGATGAGAATCGACATGGTAAAGCCGATACCGCCCAGAATGCCCACGCCGGCAATCATATGCCAGTTGACATTGTGCGGCAGCTCGCAGGCCTTGAGCTTGACCAAGGCGAACGTCATGCCAAAGATACCGATCGGCTTACCCAGCAGCATGCCAAAGTACACGCCGAGCGTCACCGGGTCGGTGAGCAGCGTGCTCATGTCCACGCCCACTAGGCGAACCTGTGCGTTGACGAACGCAAAGATCGGCAGGATCACAAAGTTGACCGGCGTGGAGATCAGGCGCTCCATGCGGATGAGCGGCGGGGTCACGCGGTGCATGACGCGCTCGACTTTGGTGGTCGAGACGGTAAAGTCATGCTGGCCCAGGATGTGCGCCTCGTCGTCGTAGCGGTCATCGAGCAGCGGCAAGCACTCGCCCAGCCAATCGGTGAGGCTATCAAGCTTAACACCGCACTTGGCCGGGATGGTGAAGGCCAGGATGACGCCAGCAAGCGTAGCGTGCACGCCGCTCTTGAACATGCAGAACCACAACAGCAGGCCCAGTACCGAATACGGGGCAAGGCGGTAATGCTGCGTCTTGTTGAGCCACACGAGCGCACAGGTCACAAGCGCGGCGGCGCCCAACCAAAACGGATTGGGGCTCTGACCGTAGAAGATGGCGATGGCGGCGATGGAGATGAGGTCGTCGGCGATGGCGAGCGTCGAGAAGAACACGCGCACGCCGTTGGGCACGCGGTTGCCCAAAAGCGACAGCACGCCCAGCGCAAAGGCAATATCGGTTGCCATGGGAATGGCCCAGCCGTTGTGCGCGCCGGCATGGTTAAAGATCAGATAGATGCAGGCGGGAACGACGACGCCGCCCACGGCCGCCAGCATGGGAAGCATAGCCTGGCGCGGGTTCTTGAGCTCGCCAACTGTCATCTCGTACTTAAGCTCAATGCCCACCAACAAAAAGAAGATCGCCATGAGGAAGTCGTTGACGAAAAGCTCAACGGTGAGACCGGCCGCAAGGTTGCCCAGACCCACATACAGCGGGGTCTCCAAAAAGTGATGGATGGCCTCGTAGGCATCGGTGTTGGCGCAAATGACGGCGGCGATGGCGGCGAAGACCATGACGGCGGCGGAAATCGTGCCGTTCTCGGTGATGCGCTCCCAAATGTCGTGGCGCTCAAAACGCTTGCGCTCACGGACGTTGAACAGCTGCTCGGGTGCTGCCATGGGCGGCTCCTTTCACGGGAAAGCTCCCGTCTTAAAAAAGCACGGCCCGCCCAAGTGGCGGCGCCGCGCTCTAACGTATTACGCTTGCATCTAGCCTACCCTGCACGACAAGCGCGCAAGCGTGGCCGAAAAGCGGAACCACAGGTTGAACATTATTTGCTCAACGGCACGGGCACGCCTGTCCAAGAGACGACGCGGCGACGTGCACAAAAAACGACCGGAGCGCGGGGCGTCCGCGATCCGGTCGTGGCGTTTGGTCAACTAAACCTAGCAGGCGGCCATGATGGGGGCAGCGACCTGCTTCTTACGGGAGAGGACGCCCGGCATCCAGACGCCGTCGTGCTCGTCGGCAATGCCCAGGCCCTTCTGAGCAGCCTCGGTCTCGCCCTCGAGCAGGACCTGCGAGCCCTCCTCCATGATGTCAGTGATGCACAGGACGATGCCGTCGGCACCCTTCTCGGCGGCGTAGGCGCGCATGGCCTCGCGAATCTCGTCGATCATGCCAAGCGCACGGCTCTTGTCGACAGTCTCGTACTGGCCGATGAGCAGCTTCTTGCCGGCAGGCTCGAACATCTTGATGTCGTTGCCGACCATCTCGGCTGCGGTGAAGGAGCCGGACGGACGGGTGAGGAAGACCTCCATGCCAAACTTGACCGGGTCGACGCCCACCTGCTCGCCGAGCTTGGCGGCGACGGCGCGGTCGACATCGGTGGTGGTGGGGCTCTTGAGCATAAGCGTGTCGGTCATCATGGCCGAGAGCAGCAGCTTGGCCTGGACGTCGGAAAGCTCAACGCCGAGCACGCCGGCGAGCTTGGTGACGATGGTGCAGCTGGAGCCCCAGGGCAGGCAGATGTAGTGCAGCGGGCCGGCGGTCTCGAAGTCGCCGATGCGGTGATGATCGACAACGCCAAAGACCGTGGCGTCCTTAAGGCCGGCGACGGACTGGGCAGACTCGTTGTGGTCGGTGAGGACGACGAGCTGACCAGCCTCGACGGACTCGATCACGCGGGGCTCGGCGATGCCAGCGTCGGCGAGCAGCTTGGCGGACTCGGCCGGAAGCTGACCAAGGGCGCAGGCCTCGTAGGTGTTGCCGGCATACTCAACCTGGTTGAGCAGCTGGGACAGGACGACGGCGCTCATGATGGCGTCGTTATCGGGGTTCTGGTGACCAAAGACAAGAACGTTTGCCATGGATATCCTCCACTTGATATGTGTACTTGGACGTAGCTATGGTAGCACGCCGATGCCGAGCCTTCGCAGACGGAAGGGCCACGGCATATTTTGGGGCGCAGGCACGGGGGCCAAGGCTGTCCCTTTTGCACCATGTTGGTGCAATGTAACCTGTCCCCCTTGCACCAGCTATTTACCGGCAGCGCGCAGGGCTACGTAGGC
>DBFAHJ010000188.1:0-18409 GCA_048227095.1 Collinsella aerofaciens
GACATAATACGCGCAGCCGAGGTACCGTATTCGGCAAAGTAGCGCTGCTGAAGCGTGCCGACCGGCGCGCGAACGATAAAGCGGGAAACCCAAGAGCGATCGGCGGCTCGGCTCTGCGGGCTGCGGCCGTCGGCGAGCGGACGGGACGAAAGCACCAAGCCGCACAGCTCGATATGGCTCAGATGCGCCGCGCGCTTAAAGATGTCAAACATGGCCCCGCATGGGGTGAGCTCAACTTGAGATGCCATGACCTAGGCCTCCTTGGTCGTAGAAATAGAATCGGACGATACTTCGACAGGTCCGCCAAAAGTACGGGCAGCTGCGGCTCCACCGGCAAGCGGAGTCGCCATCTGGGCTTTTGTGCGCCGCGGTGCCGAAACGGGAAGTTCAAAGGCAAAGCCCATCGCAAGCAAAAACCACGTAAGCGTATAGGTTGCAACCAGAGCGGCAACAAGGCCGCCCATCACGGCGCGTTGGGAAAATACGCTACACGCAGCCACAACCAGCACCGGAACCTCGCAGGCAGAAAGCGCAAGCACACCCTGCAGGAACCCCGAGCGCCGATTGCGCGCAAGTGCCCCCGCGGCAACGCCGGCTATGCCTGGCAGCGCCAACGCCAGTGCGGCAACAATACCCGGTAGCGACCCAGACCACATGAGCGATCCCAAAGTCGCCGTCACGCGAGCGCCCGACGCCAGCAGCGCGGCCGAAACCACGACCACAGACCAAACCACGCCACAGACGACCGTCGCGCCGACCATCAGCGCGCGACGAACCGCGCGGCCGGACGCATCCATGGGGCACGGCGTGAGCGGCTCGCCGCGGAGCGAACGGCCGACATTTTGCGCATAGTGGTCACAAAACGCTGAGAGCGCCGCCTCGACCGCCGCCGGCTCGGGACGATCTTTTTGATGGCTGGACAGACAGGCCATCACCACGTCGAACAGCTGGGCATCGACAAACGCCAGCGCATCGCGTAGCTCTTCGGAATCCGGCTCAAGCCCTAGCTGCTGGGCCTGCTCGGCCGCGGCGAGCGCCACATCGGGCTCACGACGAAGCAGCTGAGTCAAATCACAACCGGGCGCATGGGCACCAATGGGATAGTCGGGCCGCGTGTCCATCTTGAGACGGTAGGGGCTCGCGATGTCGCGCGTCTTTTTGCGCGAACCCGAGGTGCCCGAAGTGCTCGGCGCGGCTTCGTATGGCGCGACGCCGGCAATGAGCTCGTAAACCGTGCTTGCCGCGGCATAGACGTCGATCGCCGGCGACATACGCAAAGCGCGCAGATCGGGAATATCGTCGGTGAGCATCTCGGGCGGGGCATAGGCAACCGTCGCGCGACGCAGCGTGGCATAGCGCTCGGTAAAGGATGCCTTGCCGCCGGTACCGGCCACGGCCGACGCAGGCTCAAGCGCCAGCGACGAGCCAAAGTCGATCAGGCACAGGTCAAAGGTGCCCTCGGCAAGCTGCCGGTCAAGCGGTAGACGCGCCGTGCGCACCATAATATTAGCGGGCGAGATATCGCGATGGACAAAGCCCTCACCCACCAGGCTCATACGGCAGAGCAGATCGAACAGGTCGCGACCCAGACGCGCCGCCACAAGCGGCGACAGGCGTCCGGCATCGTCCACGGGGAGTCGCGAACGCAAGCGGGCAAGCGTCTCGCCCTCGATCCATTCCATGACAATTGCAGGCACACCGTCGACCTCGCCCCAGCCATAGAGGCGGGGAAAGCCCTTAAGGCCCGAAAGGGCGCGATGGCATTCGTATTCCTCGCGAAACGCCGCCTTGAACTTGGCGACCAGCGCCTCGTGAGCGGCATCGTCGTCAAACTCATCGCGCGTCGGCAAGATGAGCTGCTTGAGTGCCACGGCCTCGCCTTGGGCGTTGACGGCACGCGTCACGCGGCCGATACCGCCACGGCGCATGGTGGCATCGTCGGCAAACAGCATCGTAAAACGACGCAGATAGGCAGGCAGTTCGTCCTGACCGAGCGCAATGGCCGGCTCAAACCCGTCGACACGCGCCAGGCGCAGGCCGACCATGGGATCGCGACCGAGCGATTGTGGTGTGGTGGATGCAAGATCGGTCATCATAGGGCAAGCGCCGCCACGTTATTGTTGAAGTTACCGAGCGCGACGTCATCATCGCCGTAATGGCCGACCCATTGACATAGGTTGGTGTAACAGCCCCACAGATTGGCATACTGCTGATACCACTTTGACCGGGGCGAGAATGTCTGACGACCGAACTCGGCTCGAATGACAAACATCTCCCCGACCAGGCTGTCGCACGGTCTGGGATCTCCCGTAGAGTTATAGGTCGAGACCACGTCATTGGCACGAGAAACATAGCCGTCGAGCATGTTGTACTTGGTCACAAGCCAACTGTGAATGCTCTCTTCTTCGGCAGCGGAAAGGCCACCGGAGTTTGCATCGTTGTCAGTGTTGCCGCCCGTCGAGCCGCCGTTTCCAGACCCTCCGGTAGAGGAACCCGACCCAGAGCCGCCGCCCGAACTCGATGAATCCGAGCTACCGGGCTTGCCTGTCTGCTGGGCGTCCTGCCCCTTCTGCTGCTCGACCTTATTCACCGTTGCCGCCACGCTATTGTTGGACAACCGATCGATGATCTTGGTGTTGGTGAGCACGATGGTTTTGCCATTGGAAAGCGTGACTTCGTTGTCCGGGACCTCGGCGCCGTCCGCATCGTCGGTGCCAAACACAATATGCCCGACCACACTTGCCCAAGCATATCCAGTCGTGGTGCCCAGATCACTTTTGACCTCATGCCCCACGCGCGGTTCGCGTGCGGCATGCGCCTGTATCATGGACGGCACGGTCATGCCATAGGCAGAAACGCCAGCTATGACCAGCACCAACGAGCACGATAGCAGTGCGTACGCCCGCGGAGCCAAGCCCAGTCGGCATCGCATGCGCACCGCGGCGCCGCGCTTTGTCTGAGTGCCACCGGGCCGCATGCGTTCTCCTCCAACAAAAACACGCCGCTCGGGAGCGGCGCATTCATTCGAATCCATATTTGAGTGTATCAGCGAACCCAAAAGGTTGCGCAACGAATGAGCAAATTAAGGATGCGAGTGGAAGCATCCATGCGATAAGCGGATACAAAGCATCTTTGTTGCACAACAAACTTACAGTCGCACAGGGAAATTATGACTACCCCGTGCGTCGCGAGGAAAACATACGGCAGGAGCAGGCTCGCCACCTAAATCGCGCGACGGGCCTCGATGGCGCGGCCAAGCGTAAGCTCGTCGGCATACTCCAGGTCGCCGCCCACGGGAAGGCCGCTTGCCAGACGCGACACCTCGACGCCCAACGGCTTGATAGTGCGGGCCAGGTAGCTCGCCGTGGTCTCGCCCTCGATGTTGGGGTTGGTGGCAATGATGACCTCATGGATATCCTCGTGGCCCAGACGCGCCAGCAGCTCGCGGATGTGCAACTGCTCGGGACCAATCTTGTCCATGGGACTGATCACGCCGCCCAATACGTGGTAGAGACCGTGGTAGCTGCCCGTGCGCTCGATCGCCTGGACGTCGCGCGGCTCGCCCACAACGCAAATGCGAGTGGTATCGCGCATCGGGTCCTGGCAGATGGAGCACTCGTCGGCCGTGGCGTAGTTAAAGCAGCGGCTGCAAAAGTGGACCTCCTGCTTGACCTCCAGGATGGCCTCGGCCAGGCGGCGGGCCTCCTCGGCATCGGCCTCGAGCAGGTAATAGGCGATGCGCTGGGCCGACTTGGGACCAATGCCCGGCAGACGGCCCAGTTCAT
Source organism: Collinsella aerofaciens (assembly GCA_048227095.1). Lineage (GTDB taxonomy): Bacteria > Actinomycetota > Coriobacteriia > Coriobacteriales > Coriobacteriaceae > Collinsella > Collinsella aerofaciens_CF. Next base: position 3,786 of record DBFAHJ010000188.1, read on the forward strand.
CGAGCAGTTTTTGCAGACTGTGATTTGCACTCATTTATATGTGTGTCTTAGAACGGCATGCCCGGGATGTTGAGGCCGCCGGTGATGGCGCCCATCTGCTTGTTGGCGAGCTCGTTGACGCCGCGGACGGCCTCGTTGACGGCAGCCATGATCATATCCTGCAGCATATCGACGTCCTCGGGATCGAGCGCATCGGGATCGATGGTGAGGTTGACGAGCTCCATCTCGCCGTTAACGGTCACCTTGACCATACCGCCGCCGGCAGAGGCGTCGACGGTCTGGGACTTGAGGTTCTCCTGCGCGGCGGCAAGCTGCTCCTGCATCTTGCGAGCCTGCTTCATCATCTGCTGCATGTTCATACCGGCCATGATGGCTCCTTTACGTGCGGCCGCACGCCGAGCTGCAAGGGCAGCCGGAGCACGGCGGGACTTTCAAACTCAAAAATCGTACCACGGCGCGCGGCGAGAGAGCGGGGCGGACGTGTTACCTCAGTCGATATACATGTCCTCCAATACAAACCGCACTCAAAGATTATGCAAGGTCGAATTATGCAAGGTTGCATAATATCGCACACTCAATCTAGTAGAGCCGAATCCGGCATTTCATGTGCGCCACTAAATAGCTAAATGCCGAACCGCTGCTCGAGGCGGCGCACATGGCGGCAGGGTATAATTTGATTGCCATAGATAGTAATTTGGAGGTGCCCCATGAATGCCCCCAACGCGCTCCAAAACATCCGCTCAAAACACCCCGTTGCATATGTGGTTCTCTATCTCTTTGTCGGCTGGGCATTGCTGGTTGTCATCACCCATGCCATAGCTTTTGGAGCAGAACTGCTGATAGCCAGCTCGGACCAGCCCGTCGTCAAATGGGAGACGACCGATGAGTGCACCGACGGAACCCGAACCGTCTACTACAACAGCCCGTCCCTCTATCAAGAGTTCAAGGTCAAGATAAAGGACTTCAAGATTGTCGATGCCGAGCTAGGCGTTTATTTGGCAATCGGAGCAACCATTAACGCCGAGCAAGTCGAGTACACGAACAGCCATGCGACGTATCGTATCGACCTCAGCATCCTAGGCCGACCGTCACGCACCTGTCTGCTCAAATGCGACATACGCGGCACCACACTACACATGTCCGAAATACAGATGCGCCCGGACAAGGGGTCCTCTTCTTGAGCAGTATACCCGCCTGCACAGCTACTCCACCGGCTTGAAGATGGTGGCCTGGCCAAAGACGCTGCGGATGAGGGCCTTGGCCTCGTCCTCGGTCTGCGGGATGCTCGGGGCTGCGCCCTGATGGCCGAAGGGGCTGCCGGCGCCGGGGTTGGACTCCCAAGGGGCAGCGGGGGCGTCCCCCTCTTTGGGGGCAGCTGCAGCGGACTTGGGCGCGGACGCCGCACCCGGCACGTCGAACGGAGGAAGATCGTCCCCGCTCGCATCGCCGGCAAAGCCGCCGACCATGGCGTCGTCGTAGGGCACCTGCTCGGATTCCCACGGCGCGGACTGCGCGACAGACTGAGCCTTGGGGGCAGCCGAGCGCTCGGGCGCACGGGGTGCGGGCTCGGTCGGGAGCTTACCCGTGGCAGGAGCGCCGGCGGGGTTGTCGGAGCGTAGCCAGGGGGCTTTGCCTAGGTCAGACGACTTGGGCGCGGGCGAGGCGGGCTTGGACACGGGTGTCGGAGCAGCCGGTTTGGGCGCCGCGGGCTTAGGCGCCGACGGGGTCGACGCCGCTACCGGTGTCGCTTGCCGCTGCGGCGCGCTGGCGCTCGAGGATGCAGGGGCCGCCGAGGACACGGGTTGCGGGTCCGCAGATGCCGCAGCCCGTGCAGATGGAGAATGCTCCTCATGTTGAGGAGCCGGCGTGCCACCCCCATCCAAGACATAGTCGACGGTACGACGACCGAAGACTGCGCAGACCGTCGGCAGGACCACCGATTGCGTATCGGCGCGACCGAGCATCTTGATGGCAAAGGTCGAGCCCGCGGGGAACGAGACGGTGAGCTTGGAGCCGTCGTCGGCCGTGGCGCGGGCGTTGAGCAAAAGCCCTGCGTAGGAAGCCTGACGCGCCTTGACACGCTCGACGACCTCGGCCCATTTGCGCTGCAGCTCTCCGGCATCCTCGACCGCGGGCGTCTCGGCAGCACCGGCGGCGGCAACCTGGGCGGCATTGTTGGACTGGGGCTTAGGTGCCGGAGCGGTGGCAGGCGCGGGGGCAGCAACGGGCTGAGGCGTCGACGTCGGCGCAGGCTGAGGTGCAGGCGCTGCAGACTTGGAAGCTGACACGGACGCAGAACGGGGAGCAGGCTGGGCAGTCGGAACAGCAGCTCCGCGGTCCCAAGGCATGCCACCCTGGCGCGCGGACGTAGCAGCAGGGGCAGCGGATGCCGCCGGAGCGGCAGCACGGGCGCCCGAAATGAGCGTCGGCTGTTGGGCAGCAGCGGGTACGGATGCTGCAGGCGCGGCGGCCTGAGCAGCAGCCACGCTCGCCGGCACGGCGCCGTTGGCAACCATGGCCTCCAGACGTGCCACGCGCTCGGCCAATGCCTCAATCGTTAAATCAGCCTCGGGACGCGCCAGACGCGTGCAGGCAATCTCGAGCACCAGGCGCACGTCGCTCGCGCCCCTCATCTCCAGTGCGGCATCGTCGAGCACCGTCAGCACGCGGGCCAGGCGGTCGGCAGGATGCTCGCCAAAGGCAGCGGCCTCGGCAGCAAGCGCCTCGGCCTGCTCCGAGCCGCCCTCAAACAGCTCGGCACGGGCACCGGCAACGCAGGCAACGTACACGTCACGCACATGCGCCACCAGGTCGCGCGTCAGCTCAAACAGGTCATTGCCCTCCTCGACCTGCACACGAATCAGTCCATAGAGCTCGGCAACATCGCGATCGGCAATGGCGCGGGAAAACTCGCCCAGGATCTGGTCCGAAACCTCGCCCAAAAGCGAGCGGGCGTCGTCCGCATGCACAGAACCGTTGCCAAAGACGCTCAGCTGCTCCAGCGTGGACAGCGCGTCGCGCATGCCGCCCTTGGCATGGCGCGCCACGATAGCCAGCGCCTCGTCGTCGTAATCGAAGCCCTCCTGCTCGCACACGTATGCCAAGCGATACTCGATATCCTCGTTGCCGATGCGATGGAAATCGAAACGCTGGCAGCGCGAGAGGATGGTCTCCAGAATCTTTTGCGGGTCGGTGGTGCACAGCACAAAGATCACGTGTGCCGGCGGCTCCTCAAGCGTCTTGAGCAGCGCGTTGAACGCCGCCGTCGTGAGCATGTGGACCTCGTCGATGATATAAATCTTGTACTTGCCGCGCACTGGGGCAAAGTTGACGGAGTTGATGATCTCCTCGCGCACGTTGTCCACGCCGGTACGGCTTGCGGCATCGAGCTCGTAGACATCCGGGTGGTTGCCCTCGGCGATGAGCTCGCACTCCTCGCAAGTACCGTCGGGCATGCAGCCGCTTGCACCCTCGGCGCGCGCCGCCTCGGCATTGCGGCACAGCAGCGCCTTGGCCAGGATGCGCGCCATGGTGGTCTTGCCCGTGCCGCGCGGTCCGCAGAACAGGTAGGCGTGGGACAGGCGCCCCTCGGTGATGGCGTGCTCGAGCGTCGAGACGATATGCTGCTGGCCCACCACGGAGTCGAAGGTGAGCGGGCGATACTTTCGGTACAACGATTCCATGGGTGCTCCCCCGGGTATACTGAGTCTTGTTGCCGCGGCGGCCATGCGGTCGCACGGCATACTGCATTCCATAATACCCGTACGGCGAGCCCGCCGCGATAGGAGTCCAAAGAGCATGGCAGACGCAGAGAGCAACCTCGTCCCCTCCGAAGCAGCCGACCAGGTCGAGGTCGCGCTCGAGGAGCAGGCCGCAGCCGACGACGGCATCCTGTACCTCAACGAGTACCAGTACGAAAACGACCTGGTCACCGACTTCGCCCGCCTGGTCGCCTCGCCCAGGCGTCGCGGCTCGCTGTATGTCGCCGCGGCAATTGCCGCGCTCATCGGCATCGGCATGCTGGTGGCCGGCGGCAACTGGATCAAGTTTGGCGTCGTCCTGATCGTGTTCGGCGCCTTTTTGGCCTGGTGGAGCAAAAACCTGCACCACACCCTCGCCCGCGACTTTATCGACGCCGTTGAGGCCGACGAGTCCATGGGTGGCCGCTATCGCCGCGTCGCCGCCAACGAGGACGGCCTGATGGTATGGGGCAAGAGCGGCAAGTCGCAGTTCTTCCCGTTTGAAAAGCTCGACCACGTGCTCGACGGCGAGCGCATCTTTGTGGCCATGTTCGCCGACCAGGGCGTGACGATCCCTAAGGACACCTTTGTCCGCGGCGATGCCGAGCAGTTCGGTCCCTTCCTTAAGGCGCGCATCAACAAAAAACTCCGCATCGAGACCAAGAAGAAGAAAATGAAGGCCGAGAAGGCCGCCGCCGAGGCCAAGCAGGGCGACAAACCCCAGGAGGCCAAGGGCAAGCAGCGCAAGCAGAAGAAGAACAAGAAGAATCGCTAGGCCGGACGCAGGGTCCAGACCCCAGACGGAGCTTAAATTGAATGTCGCCCATCTGCGCGTGCTACACTAGCAGCATCTATGCCACCGCGAACGGCTCGGCCCCGCGCCCGCCGCTCGCAAACGAACTTTAAACGCACGAGGGTTGGCCATGCCGCTTTTCTCGCAACATACCGCCCGGTTCTCGCCGGACGTTCCTTTGGAGGGCACCAGCTCTCGCGAGCTGCTCAAGCGGTACCAGCCGCTCGAGACACTTGCGACCGGCGGTTTTGGCTCCATCGAGATCTGCCGCGACACGCACCTGCGCCGCCGCGTCGCCATTAAGCGCATCCCCCTTATTAACGGTGTCGGCATGCCCGCCAGCGACATCATGGATGTCCTGCGCGAGGCGCACACTGCCGCCATGCTTCAACATCCCAACATCGTGCAGGTCATCGACTTTACGCACGACACAGCCTATGCCTACCTGGTTATGGAATATGTCGATGGCATGTCGCTGGCCGAGTTTTTGCACCGCGTGGACGGTCACTCACTTACCTTTGACGAGGCCGCGGCCATTGCCGATGCCCTAGGCCAGGCGCTCACCTTCGCCCATAGCAATGGCGTACTCCATCTGGACATTAAGCCCGCCAACGTGCTCATCGACCACTCGGGCAATGTAAAGCTCACCGACTTTGGCATGGCGCGACTGTCGTCCGCCGGTGGCTTTGGCGGCTCGCGCGGCGGCACCATCGGCTACATGCCGCCCGAGCAGCTCGATATCGAGACCGGCACGGTCGATGAGCGCGCCGATGTCTTTGCCCTCGCCTGTGTAATCTATGAGGGCCTGTGCGGCAGCGCTCCCTTTATGGCGGCCACGCCCGCCGACTCGCTCGACCGCATCATCGGCGGCGCCACCTATCCCAGCGAGCTGATACCGCACTTTCCCCCGGGAGCCGAGGCCGCGCTCATGAGCGCGCTCTCCCCCATGCCGCAGGACCGCCCCAGCAGCATCGAGGCATTTTGCGACCAGCTCCTTGCCGGTCTGGGCAGCGTACGCGAGGGCCGTCGCAGCCTGGAACAAATGGTTGGCGAGCTTTCGGATGACGAGCAGGAGCTCGACGATATCGAGCCGTCGCACTACGAGGACGAAGCCATCGAGGTCGACCCCGCACTTGGCTGGGCGGGCACGCGCTGGAGCCATGCGCGCGACTACACCATGCGCGCTATCTCGGCGCTGGCGTGCGGCACCTTTAGCTTTTTGCTGATGCAAACGGCCGGAGTCGCGACGCTTCCCGGCCTGGTCATTGCGGCTATCGCGATCGGAGCGGCAGCTGGCCTGGCCCCCCAGATCGGCTCGGCCATCTCGGCTGTGGGCTTTTTGGTGCTCATGGCCAACGCCACCATGCAGGCGCAGGGCATCCTGTCGATGCTGCCGGTCGCGGTGATCTTTGCCGCCGCCATGTCCGGTTGGTGGATCGCCTGGGGTCGCACCGAGGCTGCCGCGAGCGCCGCACTCACCTGTGCACTCGCGCTTGGCTGTCTGACCGGCAATACCTTCCTAGCAGCTGGGGTCGCCGCCGGCGTCGCGTCATTTTGGCTCGGCCCGGCAAGCGCCGCCGCGGCAACGGGCATGGGCGCGCTTTTTGCCCGTCTGGCCACGGTCGCGCTTTCAGCCGGAGGCGTGCTGGGGCTCGGTAACGTTGCTGCAGCGCTGGGAGACCCGCTCCTTTGGGCTGCCTTTGTGCTGGTCGCGGCAACTGCCGCGGCGTCATCTGCGCTGCTCAATGTCCATGCCAAGCGTGCCGATCAGGGCTCAAACCTTGCCGCAATCGCCGCCATCGCTGTCACCGGCATCGGCTGCGCAGCGGCGTCCTGTCTTGCACACCATATGGAAATTGCCAGCCTTGCAGCCGCGGTCATCGCCAAGGCGGCGGTTGCGGGAATCCTATCCTCTATAATCGTTGGGATATGCCTATATTTGCTCGGATACCAAAGAACCTATACGGAGAGTGATCTTTCGTGAACTTCCTGAACATCTTCGAGGACCACGTGGCCGGCATCTTCGGTGCCACCCGTGCCCCGTTCTCCTTTAAGAAGCTTGCCAAGCAGGCCGCTCGCGACATGGAGGATCAGACTCTGGTGATCAACGGCGTCAACACGGCGCCGGCACTCTATACCATCCTTATCGCCGCCGACGACGATCCCATGCTCGCCCCGTTCTACCCCGAGCTTTCGCGCGAGGTCCGCGAGTTCGTGAAGGCGCAGGCCGAAAAGCGCCGCTATGTCTTTGTCGGCGAGCCCCTCGTGCGCTTTATGATCGATCCGCAGCTGCGCGCCGGCAAGTTCTCGGTCTTTGCCGAGAACGTCGATGCCCCCACGCTCGGCCGCCTGTACGAAGAAGAGCGCGCCTATCAGAACGGCCTGGGCCAGAACAACTCCGCGGCAAGCCGTGCCGCCAGCGCCCCGCGCGCCGGCCAGCAGCAGTTTGCCGCCCCGCAGCAGCAGCGCCCCGCCGCCATGCCCCAGCAGCAGCCGACGCCTCGCGCCGCCGCTCCCGACCCGCTTGCCGTGGCAGACCCCTTCGCGCCTAGCGTCCCCGACCCCGCCGCCGCACCCATCCCGGTGCCGCAGACCGTCTCGCGCGACGCGCTTGCCGGCATGGGCGGAGCCGCCGCGACCGGTGCCGCCGTGGGCCTAGGTGCCGCAGCCGGCATCGCCTCCAACATGGCGAGCACTCGCGCCCCGCAGCGCCCGCTCGCCCAGCTCGTCGACGTCGTGAGCGGCGAGAGCCATAGCATCACCTCCGCACAGGTGACCATCGGTCGCGAGCGCTCGGTTTCCGACATTGCCCTGCGCGACCCCAACGTGTCGCGTCGCCACGCCCAGCTCACCTTTACGGGCTCGGATTGGTCGATCGAGGACCTCAATTCCACCAACGGCACGCTCGTCAACAACCGCCGCATTACGCGCTGCCCGCTGCGCAACGGCGATCTGCTGACGTTTGGCCTGAGCACCTTTGAATTTAGGGGATAGTCGCTTATGAACATCGATATCGTCCTTTTTGCAGGCCGCATCGTCCTGGTCGCCCTGCTCTATATCTTCCTGTTCGCCGTCATGAAGACCGGCGTGGGACTTGTGCGCGGGCAGCGCCGCGACTCGGCTATCTGGACGATTGATGTGGACAAGGGTCCGCGCGGTATCCGCGGCATCCACGTTGACATGCTCGGCCCCGTCATCGTCGGTCGCTCGCCATCTTCGGACATCTGCATCAACGAACCATTCGTCTCGGCCTCGCATGCGCGCTTTTCGCTGCAGGGCCCGGCGCTCATCATCGAGGACCTCAACTCGCTTAACGGCACGCTCGTCAACGGCCGCCAGCTGGTGGAGCCCGCGACGCTGCGCGAAGGCGACGAAGTCCAGATTGGCGACGTGGTCATGAAGGTGAACCGTCGATGATCGACGAGGAGAACAAGTCCGCAACTATGACCGAGGCACCGGCCGCCGCCACAGCTGCGCCGGCCCACGCCGCTCCAGCGGGCTCCGCACCCGTGGAACCCGAGGACACCGTGTTCTCCCTGCCTCTTTCGCATGTAACGCATGATATTTCGGATCTCGCCGATAACGAGGACGAAGATGATGCCGCAGCGGCGCCCATCGGCGCACATGCTGCGGAACAGCCCACAGCGCCCGAAGCAACCCCGGCGCCAGCTCACTTTGCAGAGCCCGTCGCCGCGGCAATCAACGAGAGCGCTGCGGCGTTTGCGGCACCCGAGCCCGCCGCGCCGGCGTTTCCCATAGCCCCGGCATCCGAGGTTGCGCCCGCGTCTACGCCGGCGCCCGAGCCTATAGACGTCAGCCCGCAAGATGACGAGTCGACCGCCCGCGTTTCCGAGGAGCCCGACTCCCCGGACACCGGCGATTCCGAATCAAACGCCGAGACCGACACCGTCTCTCCCGGTGACACAGCCGAAATCGACGTTGCCGCCGTTGAGGCCAAACTCAAAGACCCCGGCTCGACCATGAGCTTTGAACCCCTAACCGAGGAGCGCATCGAGACCGACTCGACCTATGATGCCGGCACCACCACGCAACTCATGTGGGGCGCCCGCTCCGACGTTGGCTGTGTGCGCCCGCACAATGAGGATTCCTACCTGGTGCAGTCGCCGCTCTTTTGCGTATGCGACGGCATGGGTGGTCACGCCGCCGGCGAGGTAGCCTCTTCTATCGCCGTCGAGACTATAGCCAAGACGGCCCCACAGTCCGCCGACGCAGCACGCCTGGCCGCATCCGTCGAGGCAGCCAACGCCGCCGTAATCGAGGCGGCCCTGAACGGCCTGGGCAAGCCCGGCATGGGCTGCACAGCCACCTGCGCCTACATCGAAAACGACACGTTCGCCATCGCCCACGTGGGCGACTCTCGCGCCTATCTGCTCCACGAGGGCACGCTCATCCGCGTGACCCGCGACCACTCCTACGTGGAGGAGCTCGTGGACGCCGGCGAGATCACGGCAGACGAGGCTCGCGTCCACCCCAACCGTTCGGTCATCACCCGCGCGCTGGGCTCGGACCCCGCCATGTATGCCGACCACTTCACTCTGCATATCGAGGAAGGCGACCGCCTGATCCTGTGCTCCGACGGCCTCTCGAGCATGATTCCCGATAGCGATATCGAGAACATCGCCACGCAGTCCTCAACCGCGCAAATCTGCGTCGACAACCTAGTGGACGCGGCGCTTGCCGCCGGCGGCCACGACAACGTAACCGTAGTAGTCGTTGACCTGGTTGACGATGGCGTTATGCGCGAGGCGCAACGCGTGCGTCGCCGCAATGTTACTATCGCCGCCATCCTGGCCCTCGTCTTTGTGCTAGCAGCTGGCATCTGGGCCTACACGGGTGTCACCGGCTCGTACTACCTGGGTACCTACCAGGGCAATGTCGCCGTCTGGCGCGGCCTGCCCGGCAAGCCACTCGGACTCAAGCTCCACTGGCTCGAAAGCGAAACCAGCATCAAGCTGTCCGACCTGCCCGAAGACACGCAAAACCGCCTCAAGGCGGGCATTCCGCAAACAAGTGTCGACGATGCGCAGGACACGATATCCAAGTACCGCCACCAGATCGACGAGGAGCAGACCCGCCAGGTGATCGACGCGCAAACGATTCGCGACAACACCAATCAGGGATCGACCTCCGAATCAGATTCCGAGAAAACCGCCGAACAGTCCGCCGAGGCCGAAGCCTCCGATAAGAATTAGAAAGGGAGTGCCGCTTATGAGTCGCCGCAACACCGAGCTGCTCTTGCTCATCGCCTCGGCGTTCCCCGTCATCCTGCTGTATGCGATGTACGTCCTCACCGCGGGCGCTGCCATCTCCTTTGAGACGCTCGCCGTACCGATCGGCCTCTTTGCCGCCTTTGCCGCGGCCCACATTGCCGTGCGCATCTTGGCGCCCGGTGCCGACCCCGCCATCCTGCCCATCGTATTTATACTTTCGGGCATCGGCATCACGTTCGTGACGCGTCTCGCCCCCGCTCTCGCCATCTCACAGCTCATCATCCTGTTTGTCTCGGTGGCGCTCATGGTGGGAACGCTTGCACTAGTCAAAAACCTCGACGTGGTCATGCGCTACAAGTACACCTTTGGCATCATCGGCATCATTCTGCTGATGCTGCCTATCTTTATCGGCACCACGATCTCGGGCTCCAAGCTGTGGATTCGCATCGCGGGCTTTACCATCCAGCCCGGCGAGTTCGCCAAGGTCTTTATCGTCCTGTTCCTGGCCGGCTACCTGGCCGAGAACCGCGAGCTGCTCTCCATCTCCAACCGCAAGATTCTGGGCTTTAAGATCCCTCGCCTGCGACTGCTGCTGCCGCTGTTTGCCGTGTGGGGTGTGTGCCTGCTCGTCGTCGTCTTCGAACGCGACCTGGGTTCGGCCGTGCTGTTCTACACCATCTTCTTGCTGATGCTCTACGTTGCCACGGGGCGCTTTTCGTATGTCGTTATCGGCCTTGCGCTCTTAGCTGTCGGAGCCGTGGGCGCCTACAAGTTCCTGTCGCACGTTCAGGTGCGTTTCCAGGTTTGGGTCGATCCGTTTAAGGACGCCCAGGGCCAGGGCTACCAGATCGTCCAGTCGCTCTTCTCGCTTGCCGATGGCGGCCTGGTCGGTGTTGGCATCGGCAACGGCATGGCCAACAACATCCCTGTCGTCGAGTCCGACTTTATCTTCTCGGCCATTGGCGAGGAGATGGGCCTTTTGGGCGGCGGCGCCGTGCTCATCCTGTTTATGCTCTTTGCCGTGCGTGGCCTCACCACAGCTGCCCGCGCTAAATCCGACCTCGCCGCCTTTAGCGCCACCGGTCTTACGGCAGCCATCAGCTTCCAGGCCTTCTTGATCGTGGGCGGCGTCACCCGCCTGATCCCGCTGACCGGCGTCACTCTGCCCTTTATGAGCCAGGGCGGCTCCTCGCTGCTGGCAAGCTTTATCATCGTCGCGCTCCTGCTGCGCGCCGGTGACGAGGCGACCGGACGCGAGGCCGAGCTTACCGGCACCGGCACCATGGCCGCCATCACCGATGATCAGGTCGCATCGGCCGCCGCCCCGACGGGCACGCGCTTTGCCACCTCGTCTTCCTACGGCAGCGGCAGCCATTCCGTCGGCTCGCGCATGCGTCGTCGCCTGCTCGACACGCCTGAATCCGGTGTGCTCGGCCGCGTGGCGCTCGCCAACCGTCTAACCCGCGCGGTGCTCGCCTTTACGGCGCTGTTCGCCATCCTTATCGGCAACCTCACCTATGTCCAGGTCATCAAGGCCAAGGACTATCAGGACATGCCGACCAACAACCACACCATCGCCCGCTCCAAGTACATCCAGCGCGGCTCCATCATCACGTCCGACGGCGTGACGCTGGCCGAGTCGCTGCAGCAGGAGGACGGCACCTACGTACGCTCCTACCCCAACGGTAACCTGGCAGCGCACGTGGTTGGCTACGTGAGTCAGCAGTATGGCACCACCGCCATCGAGAGCGTCATGAACGACACGCTCACCGGTTCTAAGGACTACTCCAGCTGGAACAACGCCATCGCGTCGCTCGCGGGCCAGACCCAGCCGGGCAACACCGCCAAGCTCACCATCGACTCGCGCATCCAGACGGCGGCCGAGCAGGCACTCAAGGGCTTTAAGGGCGCTGTAGTGGTCATCGACCCGCGTACCGGCGCGGTGCTCGCATGTGCCAGCTCGCCCACCTATGACAACACCAACATCGATGCCCTGCTGCAGACGGGCGGCGGCGAGGACGGCTCCATGTACAATCGCGCCATGGACGCGCTGTACACGCCGGGCTCAACGTTTAAGGTCGTTACGCTTTCCGCGGCACTCGAGGCCGGCACCGCCAGCCTTACCAGCACCTACCAGGCGCCCGGCTCCATGGACATCGGCAACGCACCGGTCACCAACTCTGCCAACGAGAGCTACGGCACCATCAGCCTGCAGCAGGCCTTTGCCGTGTCCTCCAACGTCGTCTTTGGCCAGGTGGCAAACGAAGTTGGCGCAAATACGCTCGTACAGTTTGCCAACGCCTTTGGCTACGGCCAAAAGCTCGGCCAGGACCTGACCTCCGCGGCCTCCATCATGGCCGACCCGTCGCTCATGACCGAGTGGGAGACCGCCTGGGCCGGCGCCGGCCAGCCTGTCGGCATGGACCACACGCCCGGCCCGCAGACCACCGTCATGCAAAACGCCGTGATTGCCGCCGCCATCGCTAACAGCGGCGTGGTCATGGACCCGTACTTTGTAGCCCAGGTACTCGCCCCGGACGGAACCGTGGTCAAGACCACGCAGTCCCGCTCGCTTGGTCAGGCCGTCAGCTCCGCCACGGCCGACCAGGTCAAGCAGGCCATGCTTGCCGTCGTCCAGTCCGGCACCGGCACCGATGCCCAGATCCCCGGCGTCAAGGTCGCCGGCAAGACCGGCTCGGCCGAGATCGGCGGCACCAACGTCAACTCGATGTTTGTTGGCTTTGCACCTTACGATTCACCCACGGTCGCCATCTCGGTGGCCTTGGAGGATTTCGACAAGCATGACGTCGAGGCCGCCAAGATTGCCGGTATCGTCCTGACCGCGGCGCTTGCCGCACAGGGAGCGTGATGCCCATGATCGAATCGGACACCCGAGGCGCGCCGCGGCCGAAGAGTTAGCGGCAACGCGCCACACGGCCCCAGCGGCCACATCGTAGGTACTACACACATCGTTGAGCGAATAGTTATGTTAGGAGCAGGAATGGAACAGAGGGTCCTCGGGGGAAGATACCTCCTCAAGGATAAGGTGGGAACAGGCGGCATGGCGACCGTCTACCGTGCACAGGACCAGGTCCTCGACCGCACGGTTGCCGTCAAGATCATGCTGCCGCAGTATGCTGGCGACGCAACCTTCGCCGCACGCTTTAAGCAGGAGGCCCAGGCAGCAGCCGGTCTCTCCTCCCCCTATATCGTGGGCGTCTACGATTGGGGCAAGGACGGCGACACCTATTACATCGTCATGGAGTACCTGCGCGGCACCGACCTTAAGAGCGGCATCAAGAGCCACGGCGCCCTCGACCCCAAGAAGGTCGCCCAGATCGGCTCGCAGATCAGCTCCGCGCTTTCGGTCGCCCACAAGCACGAAATCATCCACCGCGACATTAAGCCGCAGAACATCATGGTGCTGCCCGACGGCAACATCAAGGTGATGGACTTTGGCATCGCGCGCGCCAAGAACAGCCACCTCACGCAAGACAACAACGTGCTGGGAACCGCCCACTACGTCAGCCCCGAGCAGACCCGTGGTCAGGACCTCGGCCCCACCTCGGATATCTACTCGCTGGGCGTCGTGATGTACGAGTGCGCCACCGGCCGCGTCCCCTTTGACGGTGACGACGCTATCTCGGTCGCACTCAAGCAGGTCAACGAGCTGCCTATTCCGCCGAGCCAGATCAACTCCGGTGTCGACGCCGACCTTGAGCGCATCATCCTCAAGTGCATGGAGAAGGACCCGGCAAACCGCTTCCAGACCGCCGACGAGCTGCGTCAGGTGCTCAACAGCTACCTGTCGGGCCGTGCCGTCAACGTCTCGGAGCCCACGCGCATCATCGGTGCCCCCGGTGAGCTGGGCGCCACCAAGACTCGCGAGCTTTCCGATCAGACGCGCGCCATGGTGCGTCCCGTCTCGGGCGTGAGCGGCCAGAATACCACCCGTAGCTCGGTTTCGGGCTCCACCGGCTCCTACGAGGTCGAAAAGCCCAAATCCAACAAGAACAAGATCATCGCCGCCGTGGTGGCAGCCGTTGCCGTCATCTGCATCGTGGTGGCCTTTGCCACAGGACTCTTTGGCGGCGAGCAGGTCACCGTGCCCGATGTGCTGGGCAAGGACCAGCAGACTGCCGTCGAGCTGATCAAGGAAGCCGGCCTCGAGGTCGGCACCATCGACCAAAGCTACAACGACGATGTCGACGAGGGCAAGGTCGCCGAGCAGACGCCCAACGGCAACACCAAGAAGGCCAAGGGCACCAAGGTGAACCTGGTAATCTCCAAGGGTCCCAAGCCCTCCGAGAAGGTTGAGGTTCCCCATCTTGTCGGCCTGACCAAGGACCAGGCCGAGGCCGCGCTGGCAAGCGTTGGCCTGAAGGGCAACGCCTCCGAGGAGGCCAACGAGGCCGATGAGGGCCAGGTCTTTGAGCAGGGCACCGAAGCCGGTAAGGAAGTCGCGAAGGGCACGACCATCTCGTACAAGGTCTCGAGCGGCCCGGATACCACGTCCGTCCCCGATCTGACCGACATGACCGAGGCCCAGGCGCGCAACGCCCTCGATATGGCAGGCTTTGGTGTCGACGTGAGCTACCAGGAGAACGACTCGGTTACCGAGGGCACCGTGATCAGCTGGAACCCCAGCGGCAAGCAGAAGCCCGGCGCCACGATTACCGTCGTCATCGCCAAGAAGTCCGGCAAGGCCACCGTCCCGGGCAACCTGTACGGCAAGAGCATTTCCGCCGCCGTTACCGCGCTCAACAACGCCGGTTTCTATAACATTGGCTTCTGTGACCAGAACGGCAATCCCGTAAGCGGTAACGAGGATGCCACCGTTACGGGCGTCTCCCCCACTGG